>NZ_JAVAMR010000020.1:0-64835 GCF_030731025.1 Microbulbifer sp. 2205BS26-8
TTTTCAAGGAGCCTCGTCAGTAAAATCTGTGGGCAGTTTCCGGTACCGGTAACTGCCCAAGCGCATGATATAGGGCGATTTCCAGACATCTGTAGGTCCTGAAACCGTAGGATTTTCTGGCTGTCACTTTTGCTTTGTTGTTCAGACCCTCGACAACGCCGTTGGAGATGGCCTTCTTGGCCTTGAACCAGTTCAGAATCAACTCCCGATTCTGGCGGATATTCCTGGCCACTTTCTTCATCGGCTCTATCTTCGAGCGCATGGCCCGCGTGGTCCAGCGATCCAGGAACTTGCCCGCCCATGTTGGTGACACATATTCCCACAGGCCATTGAAGTCCTCCCGCAGCAGGTAGGCGCGGATACTCCTCAAGTTGTACTTCAGCAACTCTGAGAGTTTCGCCTCCTGGTTCTCCGTTAAGTTCTCCCTGCGTTTCAACAAGCTCCAGCGGCTTTTGGTCAACACCGGTTCATAGCCGCCCTCCTTTAGCTGCCTGTGCTCTTCCGCCCGCACGCTGTCGATGGCCTTGTTGAACATCGACATGATGTGGAACCGATCCAGGATATGCAGTGCCTGCAAGGCCCGCTCCTTGATCACCTTGAGATAGGCCTGCCACATGTCAGAGCATACCTACTTCAAATGCTGGCTTCGTTCCGGGCCCAAGAGATCGAAGAACCTCTCCAGGGTCTTGCTGGTGCGCTCCTTGCCCACCCACAGCAGCCGTGTGTGGCCCTGGTCGATCTGGTACACCAGAGTGACATAGTCGTGTCCCCTGCGCCGGGCTATCTCGTCGACGCCAATGGCCGTAATACCCGATAAATCCCGGTGCTTCAGCCCCCAATCCACTATGTATTCCACGGCAGAGAACACTTTCTCCCAACTGGTGCGGAAGTGGTCGGCCACTTCTTTCCAAGACAGTTTCTCAGCCCATTGGGCCAGGTACTGCATGTAGGTAGTGGTCAGCTCTCGCTTCCCTTGTCCCCATGGCACCTGTTCGATCTTGACGCTACAGCGGCGGCAGTTGACCCGCCGCATCTGGTACACAAAGAATACGGCGAATCCCCAGATGGGGATAAACTCAAAACGCCTTACCCCTTGGTGGTCATAAACCGATCCCGGCCTCTGGCAGCCGGAGCAGACGGGCCTGGCGTTCTTGCGAGGCACGATATCAACCTCGATCTCTGCAGGTTTCGCGTCGCCTCCCATGAAGCGCACACTGCGGTATACAAAGGACTTGTGCTTGAGGCACCGATTCAAGATAGTCTTCAACTGCATCTGTTGGGTTGGTGTTTTGGCGATCTTTTTTGATGAAACAGATCTTATTCAAAACACACCAACAGATGCACCTTCCTGATTTCTGTCTGGATAGGTGGTCAAGGAAGAACGCGGACGCTTGCGTCGAGTAGTCCTTGACTGCCTATACCGGATAATACTCCCTTGCCTCCCGGTGAGGGCGGGGCAAGCCATAGGAGGCGGAGCCCCTATTCAGCGGGTTTCAGACCCACAGATTTCGCTGAGGACCCTAAAATTTATCTGGCCCGGTTACGATTTGCGCCGCACCCCATCGGACAAGCAAAGCTACGGTCTTTTACCGGAAAAATTATCCGTTCCATTCTCGAAAGCATTCTACCAGCTCCTATCACATCCCTACATTGAGAAGCTGGTTAGGTCTGTCCGCCGAGAACTACTCTGTCGTACATTCTTCTGGAATCGCTACGACCTCGAAAACAAACTTGCCGATTTTCAATAAGCATCGTACTCATGCGGGCATTAATGTTCAAATTCCATACCATTTTAATGACAACACCAAAGCAACATAGATAGCAATTCGCCACCAACAAGTGAGGGATTTTATATTTAACCAGCTCTACTCATACCATTCATTTTTCTTAGTCTAGTACACAACCATGCCGATAAAGTTTTTACATGAGGTGGCTTTAAGACGCTTACATGATTTCCTGGCCCTTTCCATACAGTAAGCTTAGGTGCCCAGCGCTGCCATTGGTTGGTATTTGCTGTAAAAAGTTCGCGATTGCTCTCTTCCGATAGCATTGGCTCGTCCACAAGAATCAAATTCATCGGCGCTATATAAGCACGACTGGGTTGATAAACCGTTCGCACAGAAGCTTCAAAAGTGAGGACCGATCCAAGAATATCCTGATACCCGGAGTTAATCGGCATAATATTAGTGCGAACCAGATGTTTGTGAATTAATCGCAACTGCCCTTCCCCATCCAGTGAGTCGAGATCCGCTTGCTTGATTTGCATCGAACAGCCTGAGTTTTGCTCATAGAGTTCGATCATTTTGAGTAAAATGCTGGTGCGCGTATATTGGTGAATGGAATCAGTATTATTACCAGGTACGTCGCTATCAATCAGTGTTAAGGAAGCCACTACTCTGCCACTGGCATTCAATCGCTGAGCCATTTGAAAGGCTACCCAGCCGCCAAAAGAATGACCCAACAAATGCACGGGACCTGTGGGGAAAAACGTTTGTAGTGTTTTACAGTAGTCTTCAGCCGCATCGTCTACATCTTTATAAGGGAGCTGTTGGCCATCGAGACCGCGGGGCTGAAAGGCATGCACTGGTCGGGCACTTCCAAGTTCAGTCGCCAGTGCTGCAAACGCGACCACGTTATCACCGGCTCCTGGAATACAAAACAGGGGAGCCATTTCTCTTGTTCCCGTTTGTATTGTAACTAGAGGACAATATGGGTCGCTTACCTGCCCAGAGATTTTTAAGCGCTCACTGATTGGGAAAAACGACGCAGGTTTATCTGAACTCTCCATATCTGAATCCCCTATGGTCATACCCGTTGACGCTTGCATCATGATAGCGAGGTCAAGCAATACAGGGTGAGTGAACACATCTGACACTGATATTTCAATCTCTAACTCATCTCGTAAACGAGAAATCAGACGAACGACTAATAAAGAATTGCCACCTAAATAAAAGAAGTTATCTTTGCGTCCAATCTGCTCTACTCCAAGTAATCCAGACCAGATTGTTGCCAAAGCGATTTCAGGGTGACTTGTGGGCGCTTCATACACTTCCTGGTAATAATCTTTTTCTTTAGGTATAGGCAATGCTCTACTGTCGGTTTTACCATTGACAGTCAGTGGTATACTCTTTAACGGTATATAGGCCGATGGTACCATTGCGTCGAGTAAAATTGAGGATAGTGCTTCACGAAGTTTGGGAATATCCAGACTCTCTACATCTATCACACAGTAAGCGACCAAATGGGTATTCCCCCCACGTTGATGGGCCACGACGACAGCATCCTGAATAGTGTCACATTGGCGAAGTGCTGTTTCAATTTCCGTCATCTCAACTCGAATGCCACGAATTTTTATCTGCTTATCATTGCGACCGATAAATTCGATATTTCCGCTCTCTGTCCAACGTGTCAAATCACCTGTTTTATAGATAAACTTATTTTCCTCACCACTAAATGGATCAGGTACAAAACGCTCCTGGTTTAATAGAGGTCTATTTAGATAACCCCGCGCAAGTCCCATGCCACCCACAACGAGTTCTCCCACAACACCTACGGGCACTGGAAGCCCCTTTTTATCGAGGATATAGCAAGGTGTATTGGCCAGGGGTTTGCCAATGGGAATTGCATCACCCTCACGACAATCACTGGCGTTGAATGTTGTCACCACATGAGTTTCTGCGGGACCGTAGTGATTGATTAATTGACAGGAGGGGTGACGATTCAAAAATTGTCGCATTTCCCCTGTCATTAACAAGGCTTCACCTGCAGAAATAATTTCCTTCATACTCGGCAAAGACAGTTGATGTTGCTCAATGGTTTTCAATAACAATGCCAGCACCGATGGCACCCCAAAGAGACGCTGAATGTTTTGCTTATTGATAATATCCACAAGCCGACGACTGTCGAGACGCAGATCATCTTGATATAAATACAATGGACTGCCTGTATACCAGGCAGTGACAATTTCCTGTGTGGCAACGTCGAAAGCAATATTGCTTAACTGCAATGTCTTTAATGGCGTATTTAAACCCTCTCTGGTTTGCTGTTGTACCAGATTCACCAGGGTTTGATGACATTGCTGAATGCCCTTGGGCTCTCCAGTCGAACCCGACGTATAAATTATATAAGCCAAATGAGCAGTATTGAGATGTCGATGATCAGGGTTATCCGTTGAGCAATCCGACCACAAAGCATTATCGCCAACAACATTAATGCTTTTCACAGAGTGACTCAAATGCTGGGATATCGCTAGCTTATCATCACGCAATAACAAAATGGGATCGCTATCCTCTAATATCAGTCGTAAGCGTTCGGGGGGATACGCCGCATCCAGGGGAACATAGGCACCACCGGCTTTTAAAATAGCTAATATACCTACCACCATCCACGGGCCGCGTTCAACACAGATAGCAACCCGACTATCGGGTTGTACACCCTGCTCGCGCAAATAATGCGCCAGTTGGTTGGCCCGCTGATTGAGTGTTTGGAAAGTCAGGGTTTCCTTGTCATTGACCAGGGCAATGGCCTCGGGGTTTTTCTCAGACTGTATTTCAAGTGTTTGGTGAATACATTTTATCCGCGGGTTAAGAGAGCCTGTGGTATTCCAAGCTTCCAGTATATGTTGTTTTTTCTGTGCATTGAGTAATTCAAATTGAGAACAGTGGGTTTGTCGCTGATTTTCCAGTGCCTCAACCAAAGTGCTTAATACCTGCACCATATAATCATTGATGTCCTCGGCACCCAGTGGCCGAACACTTTGTGTTGTCAGTAGAAAACCGTTATCTAAGTCATCAATTGACAGGGTCAAGGGGTAATTGGTGCGTTCCTCAATGCCTAACATCTCAATGCCTCCAATAGGATTTTTCCCATCAGTACCATTGGTCCCATTGGTCTTATCGCGACTGCTGTGCCGATAGTTCATTAAGGCTGTAAACAACGGCAATTGTGATCGGATTCCGCTACAGCTCTGCGCTAATACTAATGAAGCCTGTTCATGATATAACAAATCAACCAAGGAGCTGTTTACTTCCTCCACGCTGCATGCAGCTTTTTTATCGTTGACGTTTAGTCGTATAGGCAGGGTATTAATAAACATGCCAAGCGCCCGATCTATCTCTTTTCCACCTTGCAACCTGCCCAACAACACCGTCCCAAACACAACATCATCCCGCCCGGATAACACTGATAAAACACGAGCAAAGGCAACGTGAAATAGGCTGGCGACACTGACACTTACCATTTTTGCACTGGCGCGCAGCCGCTGTGCCAGGGACAACTCCAGTGTCCAGCAACATTCTTCAATCCCGCTGCCGTCACCATTGTTGTTTAGCACTCCCAAAGGTGCTGTCGGCTCATCGATATCTGCCAACATTTTTTGAAAAAAAGCCTGGTGCTCTTCGGACTTTATTTTCAGGTGAGCCCGGGCAACAAATTGGCGAAAAGGAATGGGGGGTGGCAATTGATCCTGCTTGCCTTGAAGATGCATTATCACTTCATTTGCCAGTAGTCTGACTGAGGTGTGGTCGTCAATCAGATGATGCTGTAGCAACATGAGCAGCCAACGATGCTTCATTGCATCAAACGCCACTACAGCACGCAATAGAGGTGCTTGCCCCACATTTAAACGACAGTTACCGGAAACAAAATAGGCTTGCAACTGCTCAGTGCCATCGCTGTCATTCAATAGGGCTTTTTCTTCGACCATTAACGGGGCGTCCCGACATACAACCTGCACAGGATTTGACAGACCCTGCCATAAAAATGCAGTTCGCATAATATCGTGACGGTCAATGACCTGCTGTAATGCCGACAGGAATTGATCAATATGCTCACGTGTGTCAAAGGCAAAAAAGCTCGACTTTAAATAAGCATCGCCCCTGGTGCCAGCCAAGTGATGAAATAATACACCTTCCTGCAATGACATCAGTGGGTATATATCCTGAATATTCCCCAAACCGCCTGGTATCGAATCAACGATATTATCAATCTCCATCTGATTTAAATCGATCAGTGTCAGCATCTCCGGTGTAATGGAGATAGCATCCAGTGGAATCTTATTGGGTGGAATTGTTAGCTCATCCAACGCCTCGATCGTTTGTGCCAGTTCAGCCAGAGTGGGCGAATTGAATAGTAAACGAATGTCCAGTTGCCAACCCTTTTTGTGTAGTTGCGTCATTAACTTCACAGCCAACAGAGAATGGCCGCCCAGGGCAAAAAAATTATCCCAACGACTGATAGATTCTACTGCCAGCATTTCGGTCCATAACTGGGCCAGAATACTTTCTCTTTCACCTTTCGGCGCCTCATACTGGCGACGAATAGGAGATGCCGCCCCCGGTGCAGGCAGTGCTTTTCTATCCAGTTTACCATTGGCTGTCAACGGAAATGCTGACAATGCCACATACACAGAAGGCACCATATAATCTGGTAAACACGCCAGCAGTTGTGTTCTCAATGCGTCATGGTTTTGTTCCATTTCACTGACATAATAGGCAACTAAACGGGTATCATCCGCTAATTGATTGGCAAGTACTAGAGCGTCATCGATACCTGTACATTCACGCAGTTTAGATTCAATCTCACCCAGTTCAATGCGAAAACCGCGAATCTTCACCTGAAAATCATTGCGACCTAAAAATTCAATGGCACCATCTTCACGCCAACAAGCCAAATCATCAGTTTTATACATTCGCACTTCAGTGACATGACAAAAGGGGTTCATCAAAAAGCGTTCTTCGGTTAATTGGGGTCGATTCCAATAACCACGGGCGACACCTGCACCACCAATATAAAGCTCACCCGCGATACCTGGAGGGACAGGTCGACCATGGTTATCTAAAATATAAATCTGCACATTACTAATTGGCCGACCAATAGATACTGTGTCAAAGTCGCGCTCACAATGCCACGCCGTTGCATCAATTGCCGCCTCGGTTGGGCCGTATAAATTGTTCAACTGACATTCGGGTAAACAAGCCAAGCAACGTTGCATTACGTGTAAGGGCAAAGCTTCCCCACTACAAAACATTTGCCGCAGGCTTGGACAGCTTTTAGCAGGCAATTGATCCAAAAAAACCGCCAACATGGATGGCACAAAATGCACAATGGAGACCTGTTCACTTTCAATCAAGGATTTAAGATAGAGCGGCTCCTGATGGCCCTGAGGTTTTGCTATTACCAAGCGTGCGCCCGCTATCAAAGGCCAAAAGAACTCCCAGGCCGATACGTCAAAACCAAAAGGGGTTTTTTGCAATACGGCATCTGCGGAACTCAGTGAATAAGTGTGCTGCCGCCAACGCAAATAATTGAGCACACCACGGTGTTCATTCATCACGCCTTTAGGTTGTCCGGTTGAACCCGAGGTGTAAATAACATAGACCAGGTGAGAGGGTTTTAAATTTACAATCACTGGATTACTGTCGGGATAGCTCAATAACAGAGATCGATTTAAAGTCAAATCAAATACAGGAATGGTCAGTTCATTGATATCGAATATATTTTTTGCAGCAGCATCACTGAGCAGTAACACGGGTTCACTGTCGGTCAATATAAATTGCAGGCGCGCTCTCGGGTAAGAGGGTTCCAACGGCACATAGGCGCCACCGGCTTTTAGAATTGCCAGCAGAGCAACAACCATCTCTAGACTGCGTTCGGCACATAGGGCCACCCGACTATCAGGTTTAACTCCTCGATCAATCAGATAATGTGCCAATTGATTAGCTCGACTATTCAGTTGACAATAACTCAGCGACTGGTGTTCATAAACCAAGGCTATGGCCTCAGGTGTTTGCTCAACTTGAGATTCAAAGAGCTGGTGTAGACAAACTTCTGAGCCGAAGTCTCTTTGAGTATGATTCCAGTCTGACAACTGCTGATACTCAAACTCGTTCAGCATGTGCAACTGTGAACACAGGGTCTGTGGCGCAGTGTCCAGCGCATCCACCAAAGCACCTAGCAATTGCGATAAATAGTGATTAATCGGTGTAGCCTTCGCTGCCTTCACCACTTGAGTTTTCAGCAAAAAGTCCTCGCCCATATCATCAACTGACAACGTGAGAGGATAATTAGTACGTTCCCGCGAACTCAATATGTCTCTATCTGGAGTATAGGTGTTTTCATTGCTCCGAGTGTCGGCCGCTCCGGCACTATGACGGTAGTTCATTAATGCCGTGAATAAGGGCAATGGACTTTGCACCTGGCTACAGCTCTGGGCGAGTGCCAGGGAGGCGTGTTCGTGATAAAGTAATTCAACTAATAAATCGTGAGTATCCTTTAGATTTGCTGCAACCGTTTTTTTATGGGCATCAATTAATATTGGCAGAGTGTTGATAAACAATCCCAGGCCGCGCTCAGAAGTCTGGGCGGTCCGCGTACGCCCCAATAAAACCGTACCGAAAACTACCTCATCCCGCCCCGTCAAGCGACCCAGCAACTGAGCAAAAGTCATATGAAAAAGACTCGCAACACTGACACCGAATGTACTTGCAACACGCCGAATACGCGTGGCCAGTGCGCTATCTAGCCTTGTGCGGAACTCTTCGGTATCACTACCATCACTCAATACATTTAGCAGATCAAAGGGGGCCGTTGGTTCATCCACACCACCGAGCATCTTGCGAAAGAAATCCTGATGTTCTTCACGGCTAGCACCCAACTTGGTTTGGGCAACAAATTGCCGAAACGGCACTGGGCTGGGCAATGGCATGTGTGGATTAGCCCTATAGGCCGATAACTCTGCAATCAGTGTTTCTAAACCTGTGTGATCGATAATCAAGTGATGGTTCAGAATCAGTAACATCCAGCGATTTGTCACTGTGTCAAAAGCACTGACCAACTTCAACAAAGGCGCGCAACGAATATCCATCCGGTAGTCATAGTTCTCAATATAAGATTGCAATTCGTCAACGGCCTCACTATCACCACTGAATTCCAACTCATCGACAACGAATTCTATCTTGCGACAGACCACTTGTAAGGGTTCCGGTAAGCCCTGCCAAAGAATCGCCGTGCGCAGGATATCGTAACGGTCCACCGCCCATTGCAAGGCATTGAGAAATTGATCCAGACTTTCTCTCTCGCTAAAGCTCAATAAATTGGAGAGCAAATAAGGATCCCTTTGATCATGCAGGAGATAGTGGAATAGAATACCTTCTTGTAGTGGTGCTAATGGGTAGATATCCTGGATATTAGCTGCACCACCGGGAACCCAGGGAATGATGCGTTCGATATCCTCCTGTTGCAGGTCAATCAGCGTCAGCATCTGCGGTTTGATCTGATTGCAAGCTTCTGGAATGTGGTTATCTGGAATTGAAGGTGTTTCAGCCGTTTTCACCTCTTCAGCCAAATCCGCCAAGGTTGAGTTTTTGAACAAGGTGCGGATATCCAGATCCCAACCTGCCTCGCGCAAGTTGGCCATCAATTTCACGACCAACAGTGAATGTCCGCCGAGTGTAAAGAAATTATCCCGGCGACTAATGCGTTCTATGCCCAGCAGATCCGACCAAATCTGAGCGAGAACCTGCTCTACTTCACCCAGCGGCGCTTCGTATTCGCTGTGAATGTAAGCGTCGTCATCAGGCAAGGGTAAAGCCTTGCGATTCACTTTGCCATTAGTGGTTAGGGGAAGCGATGACATTGCCACATAGGCGGAAGGCACCATGTAGTCCGGCAATTGCCGCAGCAATTGTGCTTGCAATTGCTCACCCTCTGGCGATAGTTCATCATGGGTGTAATAGGCAATCAGACGGGTCTCTGCGCTGCTTTTGTCAGCGATGACAATCACATCCTGCACGCCCACACACTCCCGCAGGCGGGCTTGGATTTCACCCAACTCGATACGAAAGCCGCGGATCTTAACTTGATCGTCATCGCGCCCGGCAAATTCAATGATGCCATCGTCATGCCAACGACCCAAGTCACCGGTTTTGTACATCCGCCCGTTGTCCTGGCTACGACTATAAGGGTCGTGTAAAAACCGCTCGGCAGTGAGTGCCGGCCGGTTGAGATAACCCAGCGCTACACCGTCGCCACCGATATAGATTTCACCCTTAACACCCACTGGGACTGGCGCACCCTGTTTATCCAATATATAGATTTGGGTATTGGAGATAGGTCTACCCAATGGGATATTCTGCGCCCCTGATTCAAGCTGTTTAACCTCGTGGGTAATGGCAAAGGTAGTGGTTTCAGTGGGGCCATAACAGTGAATCAGGTGCTTGGGTTTTCCTTGGGAAAATACTCGTTGAAAAGCCTCGGGGTCACTGTTTTCCCCGCCAGTCAACAGATAGCGCAAACCGCAAAACATAGTCGGCACTGCCCGACTGTAATGATTGAACAATGCCGTAGTAATAAACAACACGCTAATCTTTTGTTGTTGTAATAGCGCAGCAAAACTATCCGGTGACAATAGCACTTCCTGCTCAACGATCACCGTACAGCCACCCATGAGCAATGGGCCCCACACCTCCATCGTCGCGGCATCAAAGGCGGGATGAGAGGCAAAGGCTACCCGATCCCTGGGGCTAAAGTCGGCATAGCCATTATTGATGATGAGTCGAGCAATCGCCCTGTGGGGAATCACCACGCCCTTGGGTTGTCCGGTGGAACCGGAGGTGTACATCACATAGGCTGCTGTTTCGCTATTTACGACATTCTCGAGATTATGAGCTGGACACTCTCCCAGCAGCAGCACCGCACTCACATCGATACGATTAACCGAGCCTGGCTTGTCAAGCTCCTCCCTCTCTCCCCCTTCCATCTCAGTGATCAATAGACACTGACTGCCACAGTCAGCCATCATCATATCCTGGCGCCCCTGGGGATAGGACGGGTCGATGGGCACATAGGCCGCACCACATTTCATAATGGCGAGTTCAGCGACAATCAATTCCATGGAGCGCGATAGTCGTAATGCTACCCGATGCCCGGATTGCACGCCTTGTCTTTGCAGGTAGTGTGCGAGCTGATTCGCTTTACGATTGATTTCACGATAACTAAAGGTGTCCTTCCCTTGCACAATCACCGTTGCATCAGGTGTCTTATCGGCCTGACATTCAAATAAAGTGTGAATACATTGGTCACGGGGATAATCTGCGGCGGTGTCATTCCACTTTTCCAGTACTTGATGACTTTCATTCTCGTCAAGTAGTGACATCCAATGGATATTATTCTTCACACATTCTCGCTAATAGACTTTTCCAAAATCCCATATAACGGGCAATAGTTTTTTCTTCAAACAAGGCATTGGCATAAATTAGGCTGCCTGTAATTTCGTCGCCCACCTCGCCCAGTGACAAGGACAAATCATACTTCGCAATAGTGGATTGATTATCGAGTGGCGCGATCTGCAAACCGGCCAGATCGAATTCGCCTTGCGGGGCATTTTGCCAGCCAAAAATCACCTGGAATAAAGGGGTATAGGATAGACTGCGCTCAATACCCAATTGCTCGACCACCTGCTCAAAGGGCAGGTCTTGATGATGTTGTGCCGCGATACTTTGGGCCTTGACGCGATTTAACAATTCACTGATCTCTGGCGAACCGGAAACATCAATCCGCAAAGCTAGGGTATTCACAAAGAAGCCGATCAAGCCTTCAACTTCCCCCTGTTGTCGATTGGCTATCGGCGTACCAATCACCACTTCATCCTGAGCTGACAGTTGTGCCAACAACACCGCCCAGGCCGTTAGCAATACCATGTGCAGGGTGACACCCTCCCGTTCACTCAGGTGTTTGAGGCGCTGACTGAGTTCTGCATCCAGCAATACTCTGTATTGGGTGCCGCGATAATCCTGTTCAATTGGACGAGGATAGTCAGTGGGCAGGTTTAACAAGGCAGGGGCATGGGCCAAGGTCTGCTGCCAGTAATGGCGCTGCTGTTCAAATACCTCTATGGACAAGTGCTTACGCTGCCATACAGCGTAGTCGGCATACTGGATGGCTAAGGGTTTGAGAGGGGAGTCTTTTTTCTCACAATAAGCCTTATACAATACACTCAATTCATTGAGTAATACGCCCAGTGACCAGCCATCTGAAATGATGTGGTGCATAGTGATCAGGAGCACATGCCTCTCATCGCTCATCTGTAAGAGGCACCCGCGTATCAATGGCCCCCGTTCGAGACTGAAGGGAGTTTGACTATCCACATATTGGTATTGTTGCCATCTCCGGTGCTGATCCTCTTCACTGCGAAGATCCTGGAAAATCAACACATCGTGGGTTTTTGGCGGTAGAATCCGCTGTTGTGGTTCCCCGTCAAGCTCGATAAAAACGGTTCTCAGGGTCTCGTGGCGGGAAACCATCGCCTCGAAAGCCTTGCCCATCGCCTGTCTGTCCAAAGGCCCTAGCAAAGTGACTCCACCCGCGATGTGATAGGCCAAGCTTGCCCGCTCATCCAGTTGCGCCAAAAACCATAAACGCTGTTGGGCATAAGACAGGGGAATAGGCTGATTGCGATCCACCACTTCAATTTTCTGATAAGCGGTACGACTTAATGTCCCCAAACTTGCAGCAAAGTCCGCTAGCAGTGGTTTAGCGAATACATCCGCCAATGAGGGGTCAAGAGATAGCGTCTGACGAATACGAGTGATCAGTTGCACGACCAGTAAAGAGTGCCCACCCAAAGCAAAGAAATGATCCCAGCGACCCACTCGCTCTACACCCAACAACTCTGACCAGATAGCGGCCAGGCTTTCCTCTAGTTCTCCAATGGGCGCCTCGTATTCCCCTCGACTGTAGGCCTCTCCATCCGGCAGCGGTAAAGCCTTGCGGTCCAGCTTGCCATTGACCGTTAACGGAAAACTATCCAAACGAATATATACCGAGGGCACCATATATACTGGAAGACACTGCAATAAATGGCTGCGCAACAGCTCCGTATCCCAACGGGCTTTATCACTCACACAATAAGCCAATAAACGCTTTTCATCCAAAGACGAGTCAAGGATCACCACGGCACTGTCAAGAGACTCAATCTCACGCAAGCGCGCTTCAATTTCTCCGAGCTCTATCCGAAAGCCCCGCACCTTTACCTGACTGTCATTGCGACCGATAAACTCAATACTGCCATCCCTATGCCAACAGACAAGATCACCTGTTTTATACAAACGGGCATTCGGATCTTCACTAAAGGGGTCGGCAATAAAACGGGCTTTGGTCAATTCCGCTCGCTTCAAATAGCCACGAGCCACACCTGCCCCACCAATATACAGTTCCCCGATAACCCCTACGGGCACGGGTTGATGGTGCCGGTCGAGGATATAGCTTGTCAGATCGGGCAGTCGCTGGCCGATGGGACTAGCCGATTGTTCAGTGTCCTCGATGCTCAGCGGACGATAGCTGGCATGTACGGTGGTTTCCGTAACCCCATACATATTCACCAGTTGGGTCTGTTCTCCATTGTGGGCATACCAGGGTTTCAGGCTCTGGACATCTAAGGCTTCTCCACCCAGGATAATGATGCGCAGTTGATGCTTGTCGTGACTGTGTTGTTGGGCCTGTTGCAGTTGCTGAAAGGCGCTGGGGGTTTGATTCAGCACCGTCACCCTCTGCTCACACAGCAGGCGATAAAAATCCTCAGCACAACGGGCAAGGGACTGGGGAACCACCACTAGACGCCCCCCATGGAGCAAGGCCCCCCAGAGTTCCCACACGGAGAAGTCAAAGGCACAGGAATGGAACAGCGTCCACACGTCTTGATCAGTAAAGCCAAACCAGTCATTGGTGGCCGCAAACAAGCGCCCTACCTGGCGGTGTTCCACCATCACCCCTTTGGGCTCGCCAGTGGAGCCTGAGGTGTAAATCACATAGGCCAGGTGATCCGGGCGCAAATCTGCCACCACTGGATTGGCTGTGGGGTAATCTGACCAACGCTCAGCCTCGGTGATATCAATCTGTGGAATATCGCCGCTGATGGGGCGGTCACTGATTAACAAACGCGGTGTGCTATCAGCCAGCATAAATTGCAAGCGCGATTCAGGGGTGGCCGGATCGAGGGGGACATAAGCGCCTCCGGCTTTAAGAATGGCCAGTAAGGCCACCACCATCTCAATGCTGCGCTCAACACATAAGCCCACTAACACATCGGGGCCCACCCCCTGCTCTATCAGGTAGTGGCTCAGTTGGTTGGCCTGGTGATTAAGGCGCTGATAGCTGAGCCTCTGGTCTTCAAAGACCAGGGCGGTATGCCTGGGGGTCTCGGACACCTGGACTTCAAATATTTGATGGAGACAATCGCCAACCGCAAACTCTCTGGTCTCACTACAAGTCTTGAGAAGGTGATCGCGCTCGCTCTCTGGCAATACAGCCAATTGATAACAAGGGGTTTGTGGCTGGGTTTCCAAGGTAAAAACCAGTGCTTCCAATCCTTGCTCCAGGTAGGCAATCATCTGTTTGGCATCCAGTGCATCGATCACTTGGGCCGTCAGCTTAAAACCCTCACCCAGATCGTCCACCGATAAAGTCAATGGATAATTGCTGTGCTCTCTAGTGCTGAGCACTTTTATTTCGGGCAGCAGTGACTGAGTAGCACTAGCTGTGCCAGTACCACTGTAACGATAGTTAAGTAGCGCAGTAAACAAAGGTAAAGGCGCTTCAACGCTACTACAGCGTTGGGCCAATGCCAATGATGCGTGCTCGTGATAGAGCAAATCTGTCAGTAGACAATGACTTGCCTGCAGACTTGATTCAACAGCCACCTCTCCCACATCAATGCGTATTGGCAGGGTATTAATAAACATACCCAAGGTTCGCTCCGCTGCAAGCCCAGACTGCATACGGCCAAATAGCACCGTGCCAAAGACAACATCATCCCGACCCGATAAACTTCCCAGAACACGGGCAAACGCCAGATGGAACAAGCTCGCTGCACTCACACCAAACACTGTCGCACAGCAGCGCAGGCGCTGACTTAAATGATCATCAAGCCGACATTGTGCTTCTTTGATCACAGCACTTGCGCCTTGCACATTCAAAATATTCAAGGGCGCTGTGGGTTCTTCGATATCGGCCAACAAGTCCTTAAAAAAGTCCTCGTGTTGTCGCTGACTCACCGCCAAACGTGCCTGTCCGACAAATTGCCGGAATGGCACTGGCAAAGGCAGTTGACTGGTTGAATCGCACAGATAGGTGGTCAATTCTTTTGTTAAGATTTCAAGCCCAGTGTGATCCATCACCAGATGGTGATTGAGAATTAATAATAACCAGCGGTCAAACTCTGCATCGAAGGCGACAGCAAGCCTTACTAAGGGGGCTTCGCGAATATCCAGCCGGTAATGGCCTGGATCAAAACGAGATTGCAGTTCAAGCAGTGCATTGTGCTGATCATCTATCTGCACTTGTTCGACAATCAATGAGACCTGTCGACTGACGACCTGTACAGGTTGTGATAAATCTTCCCAGAGAATGGCAGTACGCAGAATATCGTGGCGATCTATTGCCCACTGCAAGCCATCAATAAATCGATCCAGAAACTTGCGCTGATCAAAGGACAACACATTAGAGAGCAGATAAGTATCCCCTCGCTTATCCAATAAGTGGTGAAATAAAATCCCCTCTTGTAATGGGGCTAGAGCATAGATATCTTGAATATTACCTGCGCCACCGTGGACCTGATCAGTGATGCGATCAATATCTTGCTGATTCAGCATAGCCAATGTGACCATATCGGCGGTAATCCTTTGACAGCCAGCGGGAATACCATTGATGGGGACCGTCACCGCCTCGCCGCGCACGGCCTGGAGGGCGACTTCCGCTAGGGTCGAGGTATTAAACAAGGCGCGAACATCCAGTTGCCAGCCCGCCTCTGCCAGACGCGACATCAATTGTACCGCCAGCAATGAGTGCCCACCCAAGGCAAAGAAATTATCCCAACGGCTGATCTTACCAACATGCAGTAAATCGGACCATATAGCCGCCAGAGTTTCTTCCGCCTCTCCTTGCGGCGCTTCGTAGTCTGTAAGCTTGTAGGCGCTATCATCAGGTATCGGCAGGGCCTGACGATCCAATTTGCCATTGACTGTCAGAGGCAGCTCCGGTAGATAAACATAAGCAGAGGGCACCATAGACTCGGGCAATTGCTCTCTCAATGCCCGGCGTAAATCAGCGCTATTCAGTGTTTTATTGTGACTGATGCAGTAGGCAATCAGGCGGGTATTTTCCCCCTGCTCGTCGGCAATCACCACGGCATCTTCAAGCCCCTGAAGCTTGCGTAAGGCATTCTCGATTTCACCCAGTTCAATACGAAAACCGCGTATCTTCACCTGCTTATCATTGCGCCCCAAAAAGCTCATTGTACCGTCGGCATTCCAGCAAGCGAGGTCGCCGGTTCTATACATTCGAGCCTTCGGTTCATCACTAAAGGGGTCTGGGAGGAAGCATTCTTCTGTCAACTGTGGACGATTCAAATAGCCCCGAGCGACGCCCTCACCGCCAATATATAATTCACCACAGACACCTTGCGGTACCAACTGGGCATGGCGATCGAGAATATAAAGGCGAGTATTGCTAATCGGCCCGCCAATGTGCAACACACTATCGGATCTATGGATGTGGCCGGCACTGGCCACCACTGTCGTTTCAGTGGGGCCATAGTAGTTCAACAGGGTAAATGAGGTAGATGGGTCTGGGTAATGCCTGAGTTTATCTCCACCCGTACACAGAGTACGCAATGTGGCAGGTATGCTGTGGCGAAAGGCCAACTCGGCCATAGGCGTCGGCAGAAAACTCACATCAAGTGACTGGTTTTGCCACCAACTCAGCACTGTATGGGGATCGCGAGCAATGGCAGGCGGCGGTATCAGCAGTGTCGCTCCCACGCTGAGAGTGGGCCATATTTCCAGCACTGAGGCATCAAAGCCCTGCCCCGCCATACAGCTGGAACGATCAGCCGGTTTCAGACCAGCCATCTCAGCGTGCCATTGCAACAGGTTCACCAGACCTTGATGTTCCACCATAACGCCTTTGGGTTGACCGGTAGATCCCGAGGTATAAACCACATAGGCTAGATGATAAGGTTTCAGATCCCCAGCCGCAGGATTATCAAATGGGTAATCTGACCACGGCAAGGGATCAGTCAGTTTAATCAGCGGTATTAGCAAAGACGCCTGATCGAACAAGCCAGCATTGTTGCTATCGGTCAACAGGGCGACAGCCCCGCTATCGGCCAGCATAAAGTGTAATCTCTCCATGGGATACAGGGGGTCCATAGGCACATAGGCGCCCCCGGCTTTTAAAATGGCCAACACAGCGATGACCATCTCTGGACTGTGAGCCACACAAACAGCCACCCGTTTATCAGGCCCAACACCACATTCACGCAAATAGTGAGCGAGTTGGTTGGCACGCCCATTCAAGGTCTGATAATCCAGCCCCTGATCGCCACATTCAAGGGCCAGAGCCCGAGGCGTTCGCTGTGTCTGCCTTTCAACTAAGTGCTGGACACATAGCTTTGGCTGGCTAACTGATTTGCCCAGACCCCACTGTTGGATGAGTTGGTGATACTCGCCCGCCGCTAACAGCTCGATTTGATCCATCCTTTGCCGATTATCCAGCACCATTGCGGACAACAAACGCTGCCAGTAATTTAGATAGCGTTGAATGGTTGACGACTCAAATAGTGCTGCCCCATAAATAAGACTTCCGGTAATTTGACCACTGAATTCACCGAGTGATAAAGACAAGTCGTACTTGGCCGTGCTCGCTAGATTATCCAGGGGCACAAATTTTAAATCGGGTAAGTCGAAATGATTCTGAGGCGCGTTTTGCCATGCCAACGTGGTTTGGAACAAGGGCGTATAAGCCAGACTGCGCTCCAGTTTGAGCAGATCCACCACTTGCTCAAAAGGCAAGTCCTGATGCTGTTGAGCGGCAATGCTTTGGGCTTTTACCCGCGCTAGTAGCGCCTCGACAGTAGGGGAACCCGATAAGTCGATGCGCAGAGCTAGGGTGTTAACAAAGAAACCAATCAGCCCCTCTGTTTCCCGACGGCGACGGTTGGCAATGGGGCTTCCGATCACTACATCATCTTGTCCCGATAAACGCGCTAACAGGCCGGCCCAGGCGGCCAGCAATACCATGTGTAAAGTAACACCGTGGCGCTCAGCCAAAACCTTTAAGCCATGGGTCAGCTCAGCATCCAAAGTGATAGGTATTTCGATACCCTGGAAATCCTGTGCAACTGGACGGGAATGATCGACGGGCAGCTTTAACAGCGCTGGAGCACCATCCAGTGCCTGTTGCCAATATTCGCGCTGCCGCTGTAACAATTCACCAGACAACCATTGACGCTGCCATAGTGCATAGTCAGCGTATTGTATGGACAATGGCGGTAGCGGTGTATGCAAATTCTGGGAGTGGGTTCCCTGAGAATAAAAAGTGTAGAGCGCACTGAACTCCTGTAAAAAAATCCCCATAGACCAGCCATCAGCAATAATGTGGTGCATACTGACAAACAGTACATGTTTCCTATCAGAAAACGGAATTAAATGCCCGCGTATCAGTGGTCCACCTTCTAAATCGAAAGGGCTTGTCCTATCGTTGGTGAGAATGCGCTGCAACGCCATGTCGCCACTGGCAGTGTCCTGCAAAGGGTAAATGGAAAGATCGAACGGAGTATCTGCTGGCAGGATCTGCTGTATTGGGCTGCCATCCTGTAAGACGAAGCGGGTTCTCAATATTTCGTGGCGAGAGACCAGTGCATTGAGTGCCCTACGCAAGCTCTGCTGGTCCATCATGCCAAGCAGTGTGGCACCACTGCTAATGTGGTAGGCCAGGCTTGCCTGTTTATCCAATTGGGTCAAAAACCACAGGCGCTGTTGTGCGTAGGACAAGGGTATGGTTTGCGCACGGTTTATCGGCTCTATACTGAAGTCGATAGTGCGACTCAGGGCCGATAGGTGCGCGGCCAAGTCCGTTAAAACAGCTTGTTCAAAGATATCGGTCAGAGCAGGCTCTAAAGAAAGGGATTGACGCAGGCGAGCAATCAATTGCACTACCAGTAGTGAATGGCCCCCTAAATGAAAGAAATTATCCCAACGGCTAATGCGCTCCACGCCGAGAAGCTCAGACCAAATCTGCGCCAAACTTTGTTCGATTTCACCAATGGGTGCTTCGTATTCACGCTGTATAGAGCGATAGCTGTCTGGCTTCGGCAGGGCTTTTCGATTGACGATACCATTGGCATCCAGCGGAAATTCATCCAGAATAATATAGGCCGAGGGCAGCATATAGTCGGGCAGAGATAGCGTCAGTGCTCGACCCAATGCCGCGCTGTCTGAAGCCCCATCTGCCTCCAATACACAATAGGCCACCAGACGGATTTCAGCTTGGTTCTGTTCGGGTTTATGAGCCACAACCAGGGCGTCTTTAAGCCCCTGACACTGACGCAATTGACTCTCGATTTCGGCCAGTTCGATGCGAAAGCCACGAATTTTAACCTGAAAATCATTGCGCCCCATAAACTCGATACTGCCGTCCTCATTCCAGCGCCCCAAATCGCCCGTTCTGTACATTTTTGCAGGTTCAGGTCTAAATGGATTGTCAATAAAGCGTTCCGCCGTTAACTCAGGCAGATTCAAATAGCCCAGAGCAAGCCCATCCCCCCCCACATAAATTTCACCGCTGACACCGACTGGCACAGGCTCACCCTGAGGGTCGAGAATATAGACTTGCTTATTCGACATGGGCATACCTACCGCAATGGTGATGGCATCTTCAGCGACTTCTATCACATCATACGTTGTACCCACAGTTGTGGTCTCGGTCTGACCATAGACGTGTAGCAGGTGCTGGGGTTTGCCGTGGCTTAACACACGTCTAAAAGCTTCAGGGTCGCTGTTGTCGCCCCCAGTCATTAAATAGCGCAAACGTCCAAAGGCATTGGGGACTACGCGACTGTAGTGGTTGAATAAAGCGGGGGTCAGAAACAGAACCGTTACCCCAAATTGTTGTAACAGTAGCGAAAATCGCTCTGGGGTAAACAAAGTAGCCTGGTCAACGACAAGGGTACGGGCACCGTGCAGCAAGGCTCCCCACACTTCCAGCGTGGAGGCATCAAAGGCTGGGTTAGAGGCAAAAGCCGTACAGTCCTCGACGTTAAACTCGGCATAAGCACAGTTGAGTACCAGGCTGGTAATCGCCCTTACCGGTGTCACAATCCCCTTGGGCCGCCCTGTTGAACCCGAGGTGTACATGACATAGGCCGCCGCTTCAGTATCAATGGCACTGTTCAAATTGTGCCTTGTCGCAGTGTTGTGTAATAGAGCCTCTGTGATCTCAAGTTGCTTCACAGGCAGTGCTTGCGGTAACGCCATACCTGGAACAATCAAAGCCCACTGGGCTGCACAGTCGTCCAGTATGAAGGCTTGCCGCTCTTCTGGAAAGCTAGGATCAATGGGCACATAGGCTGCGCCACATTTGAGAATAGCCAGTTCGGCCACCACCAACACAATGGAGCGCTCAATGGATAAGGCGACAAAGTCGCCAGCAGCAACACCCAAATCCCGTAAGTAGTGGGCCAGACAGTTGGCCTGAGCATTTAAGTCTCGATAGTTGATCGCATTATCGCCATGTACCACTGCGGTGTTTTCTGGTGTGCGCTCAACTTGATCCTCAAATAATGCATGAACTGTTTTGTCCTGGGGATAGTCGGCGTCGGTGGCATTCCACTGTTCCACTATCTGTTGCCGTTGCGCTGTATTTAACAAGGGCAGTTGATAATAAAAGAGATCCGTTTCTTCACCCACCGCCATCTCTAAAGCCGCTACTAAAGCTGTTAGTACTTGCTGAATATAGGCGCTGATCACTGCGGGCTTGATTAAGCCGACCCCCTGCACTTTCAGACCAAAATCCTCACCGTAATCATCCACTGACACCACCAGAGGATAATTGCTGCGCTGTTCACCGGATAGCAGTGACACACCATCCCAATTCAGCCCTTGCTGTTGTTCACCCAGGTTCATATGGCGGTAATTCAGCAACGAGGTAAACAGGGGTAGCGGTTCCGCTACACCACTACAGCGTTGTGCTAAGACGAGAGAGGCATGTTCATGGCGAAGCAAATCGGCCAGTGAATCATAGGTATTGCGCAGAACGTCTACCAGGGGATTTTCAGCCAGTTTAATGCGTATGGGTAAGGTATTGATAAACATGCCCAAAGCGCGATCTGCTGATTCCCCCGCCTGCATACGACCAAATAATACCGTTCCGAAGACCACATCATCACGACCAGACAGAGATCCCAGCACTCTAGCAAAGGCCAGATGAAACAGGCTTGCTGTACTCACTTGTAAGGCCAGCGCTGCCGCACGCAATGCTTTTGACAGATCGCGCTCCAATACCGCGTACTCCATATCGATCTGTGAACCATCGCGATAAACATCCAACACACCCAGAGCCATCGTGGGTTCGTCCACATCAGCCAGCATATTGCGGAAAAAGCTTTCGTGCTCCTGCCGACTAACACCCAGACGAGTTCTAGCCACCAGTTGGCGAAAGGGAACGGGCTCAGGTAGTTGTGCCGCACGTCCCTGCATATAGCTCAGCACTTCATTGAGTAACAATAGGGTGGAGGTATGATCGTCTATTAAATGATGGCGCAATATGAGGGCGAGCCAGCGATTTTCGTTGACATCAAATCCAATCCCTATACGTAATAGGGGCGCCTGACTCACATCCAATTGATAATGTTCGGGATCAAAATATTGAGATAAAGATATCGTTGCATCGGCGGAGCCCGATAAGTCGACCTCCTCAACCACCAAAGGTACTTCACGCCACACCACTTGTACTGGCTCACTCAGTGTTTCCCACAACACTGAAGTACGAAAAATATCGTGACGTTTGATGGCCCATTGCAAGGCTTCAACAAATAGATCCAGTCGTTCACGACGATCAAAAGTCAAAAGATTGGACTGCAAATAAACGCCGCGTTTACTACGCAGCAGGTGATGAAATAAAACCCCCTCCTGTAGCGGTGCCAGGGGATAAATATCCTGTACATTAGCCGCACCACCGGAGACAGAATTGACAATGCTATCAATTTCCTGCTGATTCAAAGCCACCAAGGTCACCATCTCTGGAGTAATGGCATCACAGTGATCGGGGATTGCGTTAACAGGAATAGCGATCTGCTCTGCCACTTTGAGCTGTTTGGCGAGATCGGCCAGTACGGGAAATTTAAATAAGCTATGCACCTCCATTATCCAACCCGCTTTACGCACGCGAGTCAGCAACTTGATTGCCACCAGGGAATTCCCCCCCAGGTTGAAAAAGTTATCCCGCCGTCCAATGGATGTTATGCCCAATAAATCGGACCATATCTGCGCCAGCATTTGTTCAAGCTCACCCACTGGCTCTTCGTAAACTAGGCGAATATAGGATTCACCGGCTGGGTCTGGCAAGGCTTTGCGGTTGAGCTTACCACTGAGAGTCAAAGGCCAGCTATCCAGTTGCAGATAGGCTGAAGGCAGCATATAGCTCGGTAATTTTTGAGCCAGTGACGCTCTTAGGACTTCGCCATCCAAAGCCTGTTGACCACCAATACAATAAGCCACCAACTGAATATCATCGCCGGTCTTATGAGCGATCACCAAGGCTTCTCTCACCCCTTCACACTCACACAGAGCCGCTTCAATCTCACTAAGTTCAATGCGAAAACCGCGCACTTTAAGCTGAAAATCCTGACGCCCGAGATATTGCAGTTGACCATTTGCCAGGCGGCGGACACGATCACCGGTTTTATAAACTCGACCTTTATCGGCTGTGGTAACAAATCGACTGGCCGTTAGCTCCGCTTGATTTAAATATCCCTGAGAAACGCCAGCGCCGCCTATCCAGAGTTCCCCAGGCACTCCTGGTGGCAGCAGTTCGCCAAAATCATCTACCACATAAAATTGGGTATTGGCAATCGGTGTGCCCAGATACACCGGCTTGCCTTCCACTCGGGCAATGCTCGACCAGATGGTGGTTTCTGTCGGGCCGTACATATTGAACACTTGCCCCTGCACCTGAGCCGTGAGGGATTCAGCCAGATCGGCAGACAGGGCTTCACCGCCCACCAATAATTGCTGTAAACCCTGCATGGCCTTGGCGAGTTCTGAATCCTGTAAGTATTGTTGCAGTAGTGAAGGGGTTGACTGTAAATGGGTAACGGCGTGGGTTTTTAACAAATTCTGCATTGACCAGGATTTTTGCTGGCGCCTGGCTAACAGTTTTTGCTGGCAAAGCAAACGCTTTGCATTGCTTTGCAATGTTTGCAATTGCGATAAATGATCCATCACAATCGCAGGTTCAATACCAAAATGAATAAGACAGGCAATTTCATCCACACCGATAGCCTGTAGGGATTGAATCTGTTTTAGGCAACTGGTGGGCGTCCCCATTAAACTACTGGTTTGATAGTAACGCTTAAATGCCATATCCAGAATCCGCTCTTTTTCTCGCTCCAAATCGAGCATGGCTTCATCGGCTATGGGCTTGAGCAAATCGATGGAGTGACTCAAATAGTGCTTGAAGGGTTGTTCAACCAGGGCTTTAACCTCAGCTTCATCATCGCCGACAAAGGTGTGCAGCATCAAAGCGACTCTCCCCTGCTGTGGCGCAAAGCCCGCTGCGGCTAAAGCCTCATGGTAAACGGCAATTTTTTCGGCTAATTCTTCCTTTGTTTGCCCTAATAAGTGAGTGATAAGTTTTGCACCAATGGAACCGGCATAGCGAAACGTCTCTGGGTTTCCAGCGGCGGTAATCCATAGGGGCAAATGCCTTTGGACGGGTTGTGGGTGTAGACTGATAGACACTTCATCGCCCAGACCGTTTTCTCGGGTCAAATGACCGCCAGACCATAAGGTATTGACAGTATCGATACCCTCCCTGAGTATTTGCTGGCGTTGATTAAAATTTTCAGGCGCTAATACGAAGTCATTGGGGTGCCAGCCCGAGGCCATGGACAGCTCCACCCGACCACTGGACAGGTTATCCACCATGGACCACTCTTCAGCCACCCGAATCGGGTCATGCAGGGGTAGCACCACACTGCCCGCCCGAATGGTGAGTTTTTGGGTGACGGCTGCAATAGCGGCCGCAGCGACCGAGGGATTGGGGAAGGGGTTGCCAAAACTGGCGAAGTGGCGTTCAGGTGCCCACACACCCGCCAAGCCTTGCTGGTCTGCAAATCGGGCGCCTTCCAGCAGTAAGTCATAGGTATTGGCACCACTGTGTCCATCCTCTGCGGCAAAGTAAAACAAACTGAAATCCATCGCCTTGTCAGCGATAGCTGGGACCGATACCAGTGGATCGGGCTGAATAACAACACAATCCCCCTGTTGCAAACTCCACAGCAGTTCGAGTACTGAAATATCGAAACTGATACTGGTGGTCGCCAGCCATGTGCGCGGCGCTCTTGATTCACCCAATCGCTGGCTCATACCGGCAAAAAAATTACCGACAGATTGGTGACTAATCATCACCGCTTTTGACTTTCCAGTCGAACCGGAGGTATAGATAACATAGGCCAGTTGGGTGGACTTGAGTCCAATCTCCCCTGGCACAAGTTTATCCTGGGGAAATGTCTGCCAGCTCTTATCCGAATCTACAGAGATAAATTGTTGGGGCCTGCCTGCAAAAATCCCCATCACAGAGCTTTGAGTGACGACGATAGAGGCACCGGAGTCGGTGAGCATATGTTGCAAACGGGCCAGAGGATAACTGGGATCTAAGGGAACATAGGCACCGCCGGCTTTCAGTATGGCCAACATGCCCACCAGCATGTCAAATCCACGTTCAAGACAGAGTCCTACCCGATTGTCTGGAACCACCCCTTGTTCTCTTAGGTAGTGGGCCAGGCGATTGGCGCGTGTATCCAAATCCCGATAGCTAAGTGATTGACCCTCATAGACCAGGGCAGTAGCATCCGGCGTTTTTTCTACCTGCCGTTCAAACAGTTCATGAATACATAGGTCATCAGCATAGGGCAGGCAGGTATCGTTATACTGAGTCAATAATTGTTGCTTCTGCGAATCAGCCAGTATATTTAAACAATAACAAGGGCTTGCAGGTTCACTATCCAGAACCGATACCAGGGATGTCAACGCTTCAACTAAATATTGTTCAATCTGCGCAGCGTTCAATTCAGTAACCGCCTGGACATTAATGATAAAGTCTTCATCCAAGTCATCCACTGCCAACATAAGGGGATAGTTGCTGCGTTCTCTTGAACTTAACAGCTCAAAATCAAGCAGTGGAGATGAGTGACTCTCTGAATCAAGCGGTGTACTGTGGCGATAATTCAATAGGGCCGTGAATAGTGGTAAGGGGGCCGCGATACCACTGCAACGTTGTGCTAACGCCAGAGAGCCATGTTCGTGGTACAAAAGATCTGCCAGTAAACCCTGCACATTCTGAAGGCTATGGCCAACACCGATATCACCTACCTGGATACGTATTGGCAAGGTATTCATAAACATGCCCATGGCGTGATCAATTGAGTCTCTACCTTGCATACGACCCAATAACACAGTGCCAAAGACCACATCATCGCGCCCCGATAAACACCCCAATACGCGGGCAAAGGCCAGGTGAAACAGGCTGGCCACACTCACTTGCTGAGAGAGTGCTAAAGTGCGCAGTCGAGTAGATAATTGCGGCGCCAGACAGACCCTTGCCTCCTCTATAGCACTGCCGTCACCGTGGGTATTGAGCAGTCCCAAAGGCGCGGTGGGTTCATCGATATCAGCCAACAGGTTTTCAAAAAAGGACTGATGTTGTGCTTGGGTGACACCTAATCGCCCCTGTGCCACAAACTGTCGAAAAGCCGGGGGGGGAGCTAATGCTATCTGTGGATCAACTAAATAGGCCGATAATTCTTTAATCAATATATCCAGTCCCGCATGATCCATAATCAAATGGTGATAGAGGGTTAATAACAGCCAACGATTCTCCAGAGAGTCAAAAATAATCACCACGCGAAACAGGGGCGCCTGACTAATATCCATGTGCTGCCCCTGCAAAAAGTCTGTCAGAAGATAGTTGGCAATCTCTTTTTTATCAGACAGATCGAGTGCTTCGACGACCAGAGGTGCTTCTCGCCACACCGCTTGTACGGGTTCCGACAAACCTTCCCAACACACCGAGGTACGCAAAATATCGTGGCGCTTAACAAGCCACTGCAATGCGTCCACAAAGCCATCCAAATGGTCTTTGTTAGCAAAAGCTAACAGCTTAGAGAGCAAATAAGCATCACCACTGTGTTCATTGAGCAAGTGATGAAACAAAATACCTTCCTGCAAAGCCGCTAGTGGATAAATATCCTGAATGTTAGCGGCTCCGTCTGTAACGGTACCACAGACGTGATCAATCTCCCGCTGAGACATATCGACCAGTGTCACCATTTCCGGTGTAATACTATCGGCGCCTGGGGGAATGCCATTATCGGGTATCACCCATGCTGGTCTGGCGGTTTGAACGGCTTTTGCCAGGTCTGACAGTACTGGCTGCTTGAAAAGTGCACGTATATTCAGCGAGTAACCCGCTTCACTCATACGCGATAGCAACTGCATGGCCAGCAGCGAGTGTCCGCCCAGGGCAAAGAAATTATCCCAGCGACTGATATTTTGAATATTGAGCAGGTCTGACCAAATTTGAGCCAAGGTTTGTTCAACCTCACCTATGGCTGCGACGTAATGACGACGACTATAATCATCGCCATCGGGTGCTGTCAGGGCTTTGCGGTCCAGTTTTCCGTTACTGCTCAAAGGCAGTGACTCCAGTCGTACATAGACTGAAGGCACCATATAATCCGGCAAATATTGTTGTAAAGTGGCGCGCAGGGAATCGCTATCTAAAATTTCATTATCACTGACACAATAGGCGAGCAAACGCTTCTGTTCGCTATCGCCATCTGCGATGACCACAGCGTCTTTTATGCCACCGCAATGACGCAAACGCGCTTCTATTTCACTTAATTCAATGCGAAAACCGCGAATCTTCACCTGAAAATCATTGCGACCTAAAAACTCGATGGTGCCATCTGCCCGCCAGCGGGCCAGATCGCCGGTTTTGTATACCCGTGCGTCCAAGTCCTTACAACCGTTGTCGTCGTAAAAGGGATCACTGATAAACCGTTCCTCTGTCAATTCAGGTCGGTTGATATAACCGCGAGCCACACAGACACCACCGATCAGTAGTTCACCCGCAACCCCTACGGGAACAGGTTGACCACTGTGATCGACAATATAAATACGACAGTTGGCAATCGGTGTCCCAATAGCTACCCTCCTCGATTCCGCTTCGCAAAGCCATGCTGTCACATCGATTGATGCCTCGGTTGGGCCATAGAGATTGTGCAATGCACTGTTGGGTAGGCGTGTAAGGCAACGTTTAGCCACGCAAGCCGATAGCGCTTCGCCGCTACAGAAAATCTGTCGTACACTGTGACAGGACTGTGGCGGCAAGTGTTCGAGAAACACGGATAACATCGATGGCACAAAGTGCAGTGCAGTCACCTGTTCTGATTCGATCAAGGCATGGAGATAAGTCAGGTCTTGATGTCCCTGTGGTCGGGCGATCACCAGACGCGCACCGGACATCAGCGGCCAGAAAAATTCCCATACCGATACATCAAAGCTATAGGGTGTTTTTTGCAATACTGCATCTGCATCCGTCAAGGTGTAATTGCGCTGACGCCAGTGTAGATAGTTGACCACGCCACGGTGTTCATTCATCACGCCCTTGGGTTGGCCGGTAGAACCGGAGGTGTAAATCACGTAGGCCAAATGCCTCGGCCCAAGCGCTTCCACCTCAGGATTACAGGTCGATGCGCACGACCATAAGTGCTGATCGGTTTCGATATTAACTAATTTGCAAGGGCTTTGTTTAAAGCACACCTGTACATTGTCATCAATTAATAACAGCTGCGGTTCACTATCGGCCAGCATAAAATGCAGGCGTTCTTCGGGATGATCGGGGTCTAGTGGCACATAGGCACCACCGGATTTCAAAATAGCCAGTAAGGCAATCACCCTATCCAGACTGCGTTCAACACATAAGGCAACCCGACGATCGGGTTTAACCCCCTGCTCGCACAGATAATGGGCTAACTGATTGGCCTGGGCATTGAGTTCGTGGTAGCTCAGTATTTTATCTTCGTAAATCAACGCGGGCGCCCGAGGTGTACGCTCAACCTGGGCTTCAAATAAGTGATGAATACATTGTTCCACAGGGTAGGCGACTTGAGTTCCACTCCACTCATGTAATATTTGCTTGCGTTCAACACCATCGAGCAAGTTAAACTGGCCGATGGGCTTTTGATCATCACTGATCAATTCCCTGAGTAATGATTGCCAATAGTGTAGATAGCGTTGCAAAGTTTCAGGTGTGTAGAGTGAGCATGCATAAGCCAGATGGCCGCTTATTTTTCCATGGCTTTCACCTAGGGACAGCAATACATCAAATTGTGTTGTGGTAACCTCACGTGATAGTGGAACAATGTCTAAACCAGCCAGGCTTAGTGTGGCTTGCGATGTGTTCTTCCAATCAAACATCATTTGAAATAAAGGTGAATGAGACAAGTTGCGCTCGCTAGTCACCAACTGAACCACCTGTTCAAAGTCGATGTCCTGGTAGCTTTGGGCTTCGATGCTGCGCGCTTTAGCTCGTGCCAAAAATTCACCACCGCTGAGCGTGGGTGAGGCGTCAATTCGCAAAACCAGTGTATTGGCAAAAAACCCCATCAAGCCTTCAAGCTCCTGTCGGCTTCGATTGGCCATCGGGGTGCCGATCACAATATCGTCCTGAACCGACAGCCGCGACAGCAATAGTGCCCAGGTGGATAGCAACAGCATATGCAGGGTTAAATCCTGCTGTTCACAAAAAACCTTGATCTGCTGACTCAGAGTTTTATCCAGAGACACTGGCAGAGAACTTCCCCGATAACTCTGTTCCAGAGGTCGCTCAAAATCACTGGGTAAAGTCGATAACAAAGGCGCATTAGCCAGTGTTTGTTGCCAGTAGTGGCTTTGCTTTTTTAATAATTCTCCTGAACTCAATTGAGTGTGTTGCCAAACGGCATAGTCTGCGTATTGAAAGGGCAAAGGGGCTAAGGGTGAAGCGATGCCCTGAATACAGGCCGAGTAGAGAACACTGAGCTCGCGCAGGAAAATACTCAAAGACCAACCATCCGAGATAATGTGGTGCATGCTGACAAACAGCACGTGTTCACGATCAGCAAGCTGGAACAATTGTCCGCGAATCAAAGGACCTTGTTCCAAATTAAAGGGAGTCTTTTCATCTAACGCAATGTGTTGTTTTACCTTTGCTTCCCGCTCTACAGGATTGACACGACGAAAATCCTGCCGTTTGATGGCGAAACCCGTTTCCGGTGCCAACACTCGCTGTTGGGGTTTACCGTCAGCACTAACAAACACGGTCCTCAAGGTCTCGTGGCGTGATATCAGTTGATCCAATGCCGTTTGCAGTGACACTTCATCCAAAGCACCCTGTAAACGCACACCTCCAGCAATGTGATAAGCGAGACTGGCTTTTTCATCCAATTGACATAAAAACCATAGGCGTTGCTGCACGCGAGACAAGGGTAAGGGTTGATCTCGGCTAATCACCTCAATTGATTTTTCGGGGTGCATTTTTTTTCGTTTTAATGTGCGCTGCTTTGCTATCTTCAACAATTTTTCGCGTTCCGCAACGCTTAGTTTTTCTATAGCTGATTCACTCATTGTGCTATTTCTGTGTAAAGTGCTGTGGGTGATTTCAGCTGGGATGAATAACTGTCTCCCATTATTACGACAATACTTCTATCCCCGGAAAAGGTATTTCTACCATGAGCAATGGCCATGTTATCCAATAACAAAACATCGCCTTTCTGCCAGGACAAAAGCGCTTTGTGTTGATCATATACCGTGCGTATCTGATCTAAGTATTCTTCATCCAAAAAAGATCCATCCCCGTGTAAAACATTCCTCGGCAATGCTTCCTGAGAGTAAAGTTTGAGCAGCACTTCTCTGATTTTCTTATCCAGATTACTAATATGAAAAAGATGGGCCTGATTAAACCACAAAGATTTACGGTTGCCAGGATGCTTAGCCATTACCTGACAGATTTGCTCCGTTCTCAGAGTATTATTATCCAACCACTTAGTCACAATACCGTGCCTTTCACAATAATCGTTTACTTCATTCTTGTTCTCTGTTTGAAAAACCGTTTGCCAGGGCAAATCCAGACCTCTGTGATAATTGCGCACATACATTATTTTTTTGTCAGTGTATGACTGAATAATTTCCTGGGGAATGTTATGGGTAATATGCGCAATATTGGCCAACAATGTTTCACCACCCTCTTTCGCCACCCGCTCACAATAGAAAAACAACCGCATCGGCCAATCCCTTTGGTAAGCATTTTCACAGTGCAAGGGAATGACCTGATCAGGAGGGTATTCCGTCGAGGTATACAGGTTTTTTCCCAAATGTTTACGAGGCGTTGAGCGATAGCGATATTCCAGTGGTTCAGAAATATCACCAACAAAATTGATAAAACCCTGACGGCCATCAAGTGCAAAGCCACGAAAAACAATGCCGCCATATTGTTCGATTAAAGTATCAACACCGTCTTTATTATCCTGCACCCATTCATAAAGATGTTCGGATTGTTTGTTTGCTTCTACAACAATAGGCAAATGACCATTAGACGCTAAGGGAGTGAGTGTGACATTCGAAAAATTCATATTCCCTCCAGTAATTCTTTCTTTTCTTCAATAGAATTTTCTTCCAGCTCAAAGAGAATATTTTCCAGGTCACTTTCGTCAAACTGCTGTAACTGTAAATTCAATACACGCTCAGCCAGTGAATTAAGTGTGGGGTGTTCGAAAATATCGGCGAGGGTAATATCAACATCAATTTCATTTTTGACTTCTCTCACCAGAGCAATTGACAATAGAGAATGCCCGCCCAAGCTAAAAAAACTATCCCAGCGCCCAATCTTTTCAACCTCTAATAATTTTTCCCAGATAGTCGCTATTTCGATTTCAATATCGCTGCTAGGGGCTTCATATTGCTGGCGGACATAAGTCTCTCCCTCGGGTGCAGGCAGGGCTTTTCTATCTAATTTACCATTGGCATTCAAAGGGAATGATTCTAATCTCACATAAGCTGAGGGCACCATATAGTCAGGTAGATTCGCTGACAGTGTTGACTGTAAATCTTCGATATCCAAGATCGCATCATAGCTAAGACAGTAGGCGATTAAACGGGAGCCCTCTTGATCGGCAAGCACTAGTGCATCGCGAATCCCATTACAGTCACGCAATACCGCTTCAACTTCACCCAGTTCAACACGAAAGCCACGGAGTTTTACTTGAAAGTCACTGCGCCCCAGAAATTCGACCATACCATCCACAGTCCACCGCCCTAAATCCCCGGTCTTGTACAAACGTGCTTGAGGACAATCACTAAATGAATCTTCTATAAAATGTGTTTGGGTTAATTCCGGGCGGTTTAGATAGCCTTCGGCAACACCAACACCACCAATATAAATTTCCCCGGTCACGCCCACTGGCACAGGTTCACCCCATTGATCCAAAATATAGAGCTGCGTATTGGCAATGGGTCGCCCGATAGGAATGACCTGATCGGAAAAGTCTGTCGGACAGCTCCAACAAGTGGTATCGATACAGGTCTCTGTGGGGCCATAGACCTGATGTATCTGACATTCGGGCAAACGTTCCCGGCAACGGGACAGTAGAGATGGGGTCAGCGCTTCACCACCACAGTAAATATGGCGTAAGCGACTACAATCTGAGACATCGCCTTCCTCCAGTAAAACCGTTAGCATGGAAGGGACAAATTGCACCACACTGACACCTGCCGCCGCCATTAACTGACACAGATACGGTGGATCTTTTTCGCCTTGACCACGAGGCAGCACCAGACCTGCACCCGTCGTCAGCGGCCAGAAAAATTCGAGCACAGAAATATCGAAACCAAAAGTCGTCTTCTGTAGTACACGATCGTCAACACCGAGTGGTGTGTGATGCTGACGCCACAAGATATGGTTGACAATATTCTCATGGCGAACCATGACACCTTTGGGCCTTTCGGTGGAACCTGAGGTATAAATCACATAGCACAGATCGGATGCTGTTAAGTCTGCATGTAGTGGATTATCGATAGACTCGTGTTGCCAGTTCATCCAATCGGCAAGCAAATCAATAACAGGAATATCCCCGGGCATAGGCTGTTGAATATCGTCAATACAGCCATCACTTAACAGGAGTCTAGGTTTACAGTCACTGAGTATAAACTGTAGACGCGCTTTGGGGTATGAAGGGTCCAGAGGCACATAGGCTGCCCCTGCTTTTAATACCGCCAGCAGACCCACCACCATGGCAAAAGAGCGTTGAACACAAAGAGCAACAATATCGCCTGGGCTAACGCCCTGTTGACTCAAGTAGTGGGATAATTGATTAGCCTGACAGTTTAAGTCTTGATAGCTTAACGTTTGATTTTTATATACCAATGCAACGACATCCGGAGTCGATTCAACCTGCGTCTCAAACAGGGAATGAATGCAATGCTGCCATGAATATTCACAGGCCGCTGTATTCCAGTCCTCTAATATACGCTGGCGTTGTGGCCTCGTCAGTACTGATAGGCTTTGGCAAAGGGTTTCTGGAGCGGTTTCTAATGCCGCAGCGATCTCTCCCATAACCTGTTGCATATAAGCAACAATATCTGCACAGTCCAGTGTATCCATTACTCTCAGAGTCAAATTAAAATCGTCTTGAAGGTCATCCACAGCCAGGCTCAGTGGATAATTATTGCCTTCTTCACTGGACAGTAGCTTAACTGCTGACTGTGGCTGACTACTGTGCTCGATATGACTGTGACGGTAGTTCAATAAGGCAGTAAACAGCGGCGCTGGCAATTGAACACCACTACACTGTTGAGCCAGAGACAGAGGAACATGTTCGTAGTCGAGTAAATCCACCAGGCGCTGATGAGTGTCGTTGACACTGAGGCAAGTGGCGATATCGCCGACATTAATGCGTATCGGTAAAGTATTCATAAAGATACCCAATGCGCGATCTACCGACCTACCACCATCCATACGACCAGATAGTACTGTGCCAAATACCACTTCATCACGACCGGATAAAATACCCAGCAAGCGGGCAAACCCGAAATGAAACAGACTGGCCGGGCTAACCCCATATTGCTTGGCACAGACGCGTAGGCGTCGGGCGAGTTTACTATCCAGCAACTGTTGAGATTCCAGAGTGCGACTGCTATTTCCCAGCACATCGACAATACCAAAAGGGGCTGTGGGTTCATTCATATCACCGAGCATCTGTGTGAAAAAGGTCTTCTCTGCATCTGTGTTTGTTCTCCGACGCATGTTGCTCACATAATCGCGAAAGGGTACGGCGGGTGCTAAGGTCTGACCCGAAATATAAGCATTTATTTCTTCTATTAGGACTTCCAGGCCGGTGTGGTCAATAATGATATGGTGGTTGACAATCATCATCAGCCAACGGTCCTGACGGGTATCAAACCCGACCAGAACACGTATCAGAGGAGCCTGTTCGATATCTATTGGATAATCGCCGATCCGGTGTCGCCATTGAGGGGGCACTAATGGCCTGAATTTATTCGACAGATGATCCTTTTCAAGCCCTGCCAGCTCTCCCGCAATATCCAGCGTTTCAATAGTGAGCGGCGCTTGCCTCAACACAACCTGTAGAGGCTCGGATAGCCCTTTCCACAAGATGGCGGTGCGCAGAATATCGTGACGGGCAACAAGCCACTGCAACGCACTTAAAAATTTGTCAAGATCGGCACGATGATCAAAGGCCAATACATTGGCACGCAAGTAGGGATCGTTTTTAGCGTCCAGTAAATGATGGTATAAAATGCCTTCCTGCAAGGGCGCTAAGGGATAAATATCCTGAATATTCGCAGCACCACCTCTGACCGTCGCCGCAATAGAATCAATCTCCATGTGTGTTAAATCCACCAGGCCAAGCATATCCGGCGTAATCGTCTGAGTACCAGCGGGTATTGCATTCGGCGGGATGGGCAGATCATCAACCAAGCTGAGCTGTTGCGCCAGATCAGCCAGAATGGGGGTATTAAACAGGGTGCGGATATCGAGTTGCAAACCCGCTTCACACAAGCGCGCCATCAGTTGCACCGCTAATAAGGAATGTCCTCCTAAGTCAAAGAAATTATCCCAGCGGCCCACTTGGTCAATGGGTAATAGATCGGCCCAGACCTTTGCCAGCAAACTCTCCCTCTCGTCAATAGGTGCTTCATAGTGGGCTTGTCGATAATCCCCCCTATCCGGTGACGGCAGTGCGTTGCGATCCAGTTTGCCATTGGCTGTCATCGGTAAGGCGTCTAACCTTATGTAGGCCGAAGGCAGCATATGGCTGGCTAAACGATCCTTCAATTGAGCGCTCAAGCGTTCAGGATCAACTGATTCATCACCGATAAAATAAGCCACAAGCTGCCTATCATCCGTCGCACTGTATGAATTTACGACGGCATCACTCACGCCTTCACAGGCCAGTAACGCGGCTTCTATTTCACTCGGCTCAACACGGTGACCCTGTATTTTAAGCTGGAAATCGTTGCGGCCCAGAAATTCAATGCTGCCATCATCCAAACGCCGTGCCAGGTCACCGGTTCTATAGAGCCGTGAACCCTGCTCATGAAAGGGGTTATCTATAAAGCGTTCTTGGGTCAGTTCAGACCGATTCAGGTAACCCCGCGCCACGCCAGCACCACCAATAATGAGTTCACCAGTCACACCCACAGGCACTGGGTACTGGTGGCTGTCCAATAGATAAATCTGGGTATTAGCAATCGGATCACCCAGGACAATAGGTTTATCCCCATCGATAATCTGGCCTGCCATTGACCAGACCGTGGTTTCGGTGGGGCCGTAAACGTTCCATAGTTCACGGAGCGAAGGCAGTAATTGCTGTACCAAATGACAGGAAAATGCCTCGCCGCCTATCAGTGCTTTCAAGGATTGAAATTGATCCCTGCACTCATGCCATCCCGCTGCTAATAACAGTTTCCAGGTTGACGGGGTCGCTTGAAAAACAGAAATATTCTGCGCCAGCAGATAATCGCGCAAACCGTGGCCATCACGAGTAAGTTCACGACTGGCAATATGCACTGAAGCACCACTGATCAGGGGGAGATACAGCTCCAGTGCATGAATATCAAAGGCAATACTGGTGATAGCTAACAGTCGGTCACTGGGCGCTATGCCTGGTTGTTGTTGACAGGCCCTTAGCAGATTCACCAGATTGCGGTGTTCCACCATCACGCCTTTGGGTTTTCCGGTGGAACCGGAGGTGTAAATCACATAGGCCAGATGAGCGGATGACAATCCTTCGATACAGGGTATGCTGTTGGAACAGCTTTGCCACAGATATTGATCTGTTTGTATATTCAACAGTGGCAATACGAATTTGTCACGGTCAAACAAACCCTGACTATGATTGTCGATCAGTAGCAATTGCGGTTCACTGTCGGCCAGCATCGTTTGTAAACGTTCAACTGGGTAGGCCGGATCCAGAGGTACATAGGCTGCCCCTGCTTTTAAGATGGCCAACAGACTGATGAGCATATCCAGACCGCGCTCAACACACAGGGCAATCCGTTGATCAGGCTGTACGCCTTGCGCCCGTAAATAGTGGGCTAATTGATTGGCACGCTTATTTAAATCCGCATAGGTCAGAGTGTGGTCTTTACAGACTGCTGCGATTGCATTGGGCGCGTTGGTAACCTGAGTTTCAAACAGACTGTGGACGTACTCGCGTTCAGAGAATACCTCCTTCTTCGCGTTTCCGATGTCAACAAGCTGCTGGTATTGTGCGGCGGACAATAGATCCAAACGACAACAGGGGGTCTGTGGAAAGTCTTCCAGCAATTTCACCAACGATTTTAAGACCTGCTGCATATAAGCCGAGATAAGATCGGCATCCAGCAAGTCAACGACTTGAACGTTCAAAATAAAATCATCATCCAGGTCGTCTACTGCGAGCATCAGGGGATAATTGGAGCGCTCCTCGACAAATAATGCCTCCATACCCTGCCAGCCCCTCTGCCTGGCCTCCTGATTCACGCCATGTCGATAGTTGAGCAAGGCGGTAAACAACGGTGATGGCGCGGAGACCCGGCTACAGCGTTGTGCCATTGCCAGTGAAGCGTGTTCATGGTGCAAAAGATCAGCGAGTAATGTCTGAGTCAAATGCAGACTTCTGTCCACAGCAATATCGCCAACATTAATCCGCACTGGCAGGGTATTCATAAACATGCCAAGAGCGCGATCTGTTTCATACCCTTGCATGCGACCAAATAACACTGTGCCGAATACCACATCATCGCGACCAGACAAATACCCCAGCACACGGGCAAAGGCCAGATGAAAAAGGCTGGCTGGACTCACTCTCTGAAGATTTGCACAGTGTCGCAAACGCCTGCTTAAAGACAACTCTAATTCGTGGCGCAGCTCAGTAATCCCGGTGCCATCACCCAGTGCATCGACAATACCTAATGGTGCCGTAGGTTCATCAACATCATTGAGCAAATCCGTAAAAAATCTTTCGTGTTCCTGTTTGCTTACGCCCAGTAAGGTCTGCCCGACAAATTGACGAAAAGGTATGGGGGCAGCCAGCGCTTCGGAGCGCCCCTCAAGTTGAGCCAGTACTTCAGTGACTAATAGTTCCAGGGTCTCGTGGTCCATCACTAGGTGATGAAACAATGCTAACAAAAGCCAGCGATCATGTTCGGCATCAAAGGTGATAAGGCATTTAATCATCGGTGCCTGACCAATATCCATCCGATAGTGGCGCGGGTTAAAGCGCCATAAAAGTTCTTTGACACTGTCGCTTTCTACCTCTAGACTTACTTCCTCAATTGACAGCAACGCCTCTCGACAAACCACTTGTACAGGTTCGGTCAGCCCTTCCCAGAAGACGGCTGTACGTAAAATATCGTGGCGATTAACCGCCCATTGCAGAGCACATAAAAATTTATCAAGCTGTTGTCGATGATCAAAGGCAAGCAGATTAGAGAGTAGATAAGCATCTCCCTGTTGGTGCAACACATGGTGAAATAGAATCCCCTCCTGCAAGGGTGCCAGGGGATAAATATCCTGAATATTTGCCGCGCCACCCGATATCCTATGACAAATATGATCGATTTCCTTATCACTGAGATCGATCAGAGTCAGCATCTCCGGTTCAATGGATTCACAGTCAGCGGAAATTTTATTGGCGGGGATGCTGTTGGCAGGGATGTCAAGCTCACCCAACGCCCCAATAGCCCGCGCCAGATCTGCCAACACGGGAGTATTGAACAGGCTTTTAACATCCATTTGCCAACCGGCTTCATGCACTTTGCCCAGCAACTTGATAGCAATCAACGAGTGACCACCAAGGCTAAAAAAATTGTCCCAGCGACTGATCTGCTCAACACCTAATAATGTTGACCAAATGTCTGCCAGGGCTTGCTCGACTTCACCCACAGGCGCTTCGTAACTGCGCGCCCTGTAGTCATTATTGTCAGGATCGGGCAGAGCCCTGGGGTCGACTTTGCCATTCGCTGTGCGTGGCAGTGAAGGCAACTGCACATAGGCCGAGGGAAGCATATAGTCGGGCAAATATTTAGCGAGTCTATAGCGTAAATCTTCGATATCCAATGCGGTATCAGTGGCGATATAGGCCACCAGTACCGACTCCGCTGATGACTGCCAGATAGTCACTGCAACATCCTTGATTGCCTCGCAAGATCGTAACTGGGATTCAATTTCCCCCAGCTCAATACGATAGCCTCGGAATTTCACCTGGTGGTCACCGCGCCCCATAAAATCGATAGTGCCATCGGCATTCCAACGAGCCAGATCACCCGTTTTATACATTCGGGCACCAGAGTGTTGACTGAAAGGGTCTTTGACAAAACATTCGCGACTGAGTACGGGCTGGTTTAAATAGCCCCGCGACACACCCGCACCGCCAATAGCAAGTTCACCCACAACACCCACCGGCACCAACTGGCCGTGTTGATCGAGAATATACAAACGCGCCGGCGCCACAGGCCGACCGATAGTGTTATCGCGAATACCCAGTTTCAATCTTGCAGTAGATGCCCAAATCGTGCCTTCAGTAGGGCCATACTCGTTGTACAACTGAACGTGTTTAGCGCATTCATCATGCTGCTTGAGCAAAGTCGAAGGCAGCAACTGACCGCCGCAAATCACCTGGCGCAAGGTATCGGTGTTGATTCCCTCTTGCAGTAAAGCTGCGTAATAAGATTGGGGACAGACCAGCACCTCAATGGCCTGGCACTGCATCAATGCCGCCATTTCGGCCGTGTTCTGAATACAGGACAAGGATGGAATGACCAGGCGAGCACCTGATAACAGAGCACTCCAGATAACCGCAACCGAAGCATCAAATGAAAACGGTGGAATCATCACCGTGGAGTTGACGTCACCGTAATAGTTCAGACGCGCCTGACTCATGCTCACCAGCTGCCGATGCTCCACCATCACCCCCTTGGGTTGCCCAGTGGAGCCGGAGGTATACATCACATAGGCCAGATGGGATGATAGCTGCGCCTCAACAGTGGGGTTGTGATAAGGGCGGTCCAACCATTGTTGCCTATCGTTGATCAAATCAATAAGCGGACATGGCAGTGATACCTGCTGCAACTGAGCACTTCCACCGGCATCGGCCAACAATAGCACGGGTGCGCTGTCGTCCAGCATATACTGTAAACGCTCTGTCGGATAAGAAGGGTCCAGCGGCACATAGGCACCACCGGCTTTAAGAACCGCCAGTATCGCCACCACCATCTCTACGCGGCGCTCAACGCAGAGTGCCACAAGTTTATCGGGCTTAACTCCCCGCTCGATGAAATAATGGGCTAGACGGTTGGCCTCAGCGTTCAGGGCCGAGTAGTTCAGCGTATCCCTTTCGCAGACAACGGCGATAACATTGGGTACGCGCTCAACCTGGGCTTCAAAAAGTTGCTGAATACAAGGAGTCTCAGTGAGTGGCCTGTCTATACCACTCCACTCATTCAGTACTTGTTGCTGATCAATATGGCCGAGTACATTTAACTCTGCACATAAACGTTGCGGTGACTGCTCCAGTGCCCTTACCAAGTCCTGTAAAACCTCCTGTAGATAAGCAATCAAGCGCTGGGGACCGAGTGTGTCGACGACCTGCGCGGTCAACAAGAAGCCATCGCCCAAATCGTCAATGGATAATCCCACCGGATAATGAGTACGCTCATGAGAATGCAGAATTTCCATGCCCGGAATGGGTGCTGTTTCATCCAGATTATCGGTACTTTGACGATAGTTGAGTGAAGCCGTAAACAGAGGCAGTGGCGCTTCAACCCCAGTGCATCGCTGCACCAGCGCCAGTGAAGCGTGCTCGTAGCGCATCAATTGCACCAGTTGTTGGTGGGTCTGACTAACAGCGGTCGCAACCCCTCTATGGCCAAGGTCAATACGTACAGGCAGTGTGTTGATAAACATGCCCACAGCGCGATCAGCAAATGCTGGACCCTGCATACGACCGTATAACACCGTACCAAAAACCACATCATCGCGCCCAGACAAGCAAGCCAGCACGCGGGCAAAGGCCAGATGAAACAAGCTCGCCGCCCCTACACCCAAGGTTTGTGCGCAACGCCTTATATTCCGAGCCAATAAAGAGTCCAGGTGCAATTGCGATTCCGCGATAGCGTCACCGCCGCCTTGGGTATTGAGAGGTCCCGGAGCTGCTGTAGGTTCATCCACACCCCTTAACAACTCAGTAAAGAATTTTTCCTGTTCATCATGGCCAACCCCTAGACGAGTCTGGGCAACAAAATTCCGAAATGGCACAGGCTTGGGTAAGTCCCCTATATCCTCTTGCAAATAGTGGGATATTTCACGAATCAGTGTTGTCAACGATGTGTTGTCATCCACCAGATGGTGGTGCAGCAATAGCAATAGCCAACGCTGTTTGTGTGCATCAAAGGCTTTAGCGACCGTCAACAGGGGTGCCCTGGTGATATCCAATGAGTAATGCAGAGGGTTGTAATGTTTCAATAATTGTTCTGCGGCATCGCCATCTGCACTAATAACAATCTCTTCAACTACAATGGAGGCTTTTCGCCACACCACTTGCAGCGGTTCAGGCAAGCCCTCCCAGACTATAGCGGTGCGCAAAATATCGTGGCGATCCAGCGACCATTGCAAGGCTTCGAGAAAATTATCCAGGTGCTGGCGCTCCTTAAACGCCATCAGATTTGTCAGCAGATAGTCATTACCCTGTTCCTGCAACAGGTGGTGAAACAAAATGCCTTCCTGCAATGGGGCCAGTGGATAAATATCCTGAATATTGGCTGCCGCTCCATCCACTGAGTCTGCGATAAGGTCGACATGGGCCTGATTGAGATCCACCAAATTTAACATGTCTGGTGTGATTTTTTCTCCCTCGGCAAGACCATCAGCAGGAATGCCATTGGCGGGAATCGTCAATCGATTATCCACCTCAAGCTTTTGCGCCAAATCCGCGAGCACAGGCGTATTAAAGACATCGCTGACCGCCAGCTGCCAGCCGGCTTCTCGAAGGCGCGACATCAGTTGCACCACCAGTAAAGAGTGCCCACCCAAAGCAAAGAAATGATCCCAGCGACCCACTCGCTCTACACCCAACAACTCTGACCAGATAGCGGCCAGGCTTTCCTCTAGTTCTCCAATGGGCGCCTCGTATTCCCCTCGACTGTAGGCCTCTCCATCCGGCAGCGGTAAAGCCTTGCGGTCCAGCTTGCCATTGACCGTTAACGGAAAACTATCCAAACGAATATATACCGAGGGCACCATATATACTGGAAGACACTGCAATAAATGGCTGCGCAACAGCTCCGTATCCCAACGGGCTTTATCACTCACACAATAAGCCAATAAACGCTTTTCATCCAAAGACGAGTCAAGGATCACCACGGCACTGTCAAGAGACTCAATCTCACGCAAGCGCGCTTCAATTTCTCCGAGCTCTATCCGAAAGCCCCGCACCTTTACCTGACTGTCATTGCGACCGATAAACTCAATACTGCCATCCCTATGCCAACAGACAAGATCACCTGTTTTATACAAACGGGCATTCGGATCTTCACTAAAGGGGTCGGCAATAAAACGGGCTTTGGTCAATTCCGCTCGCTTCAAATAGCCACGAGCCACACCTGCCCCACCAATATACAGTTCCCCGATAACCCCTACGGGCACGGGTTGATGGTGCCGGTCGAGGATATAGCTTGTCAGATCGGGCAGTCGCTGGCCGATGGGACTAGCCGATTGTTCAGTGTCCTCGATGCTCAGCGGACGATAGCTGGCATGTACGGTGGTTTCCGTAACCCCATACATATTCACCAGTTGGGTCTGTTCTCCATTGTGGGCATACCAGGGTTTCAGGCTCTGGACATCTAAGGCTTCTCCACCCAGGATAATGATGCGCAGTTGATGCTTGTCGTGACTGTGTTGTTGGGCCTGTTGCAGTTGCTGAAAGGCGCTGGGGGTTTGATTCAGCACCGTCACCCTCTGCTCACACAGCAGGCGATAAAAATCCTCAGCACAACGGGCAAGGGACTGGGGAACCACCACTAGACGCCCCCCATGGAGCAAGGCCCCCCAGAGTTCCCACACGGAGAAGTCAAAGGCACAGGAATGGAACAGCGTCCACACGTCTTGATCAGTAAAGCCAAACCAGTCATTGGTGGCCGCAAACAAGCGCCCTACCTGGCGGTGTTCCACCATCACCCCTTTGGGCTCGCCAGTGGAGCCTGAGGTGTAAATCACATAGGCCAGGTGATCCGGGCGCAAATCTGCCACCACTGGATTGGCTGTGGGGTAATCTGACCAACGCTCAGCCTCGGTGATATCAATCTGTGGAATATCGCCGCTGATGGGGCGGTCACTGATTAACAAACGCGGTGTGCTATCAGCCAGCATAAATTGCAAGCGCGATTCAGGGGTGGCCGAATCGAGGGGGACATAAGCGCCTCCGGCTTTAAGAATGGCCAGTAAGGCCACCACCATCTCAATGCTGCGCTCAACACATAAGCCCACTAACACATCGGGGCCCACCCCCTGCTCTATCAGGTAGTGGCTCAGTTGGTTGGCCTGGTGATTAAGGCGCTGATAGCTGAGCCTCTGGTCTTCAAAGACCAGGGCGGTATGCCTGGGGGTCTCGGACACCTGGACTTCGAATATTTGATGGAGACAATCGCCAACCGCAAACTCTCTGGTTTTATTGCTAGTCTTTAGCAGATAATCGCGTTCACTCTCCGGTAACATGGCTAGGCCATGAATACTGCGCTCGTCTTCCAACATAGCTTGCAATAGCAGCTTCCAGTATGTCAGAAAATGCTCCACGCTTACGGCATCGAAGAGTGCCGTTGAATAGATCAGGTAACCTGCAATCTGCTCACCGTTTTCTCCCAGGGACAGAGACAGATCGAACTGGGTGGTCGAGGTCTTTAAGTCGAGCAATTCCATATCCAAACCGGGGAAATCAAGTACGCCTTTGGGTGCATTTTGCCAGGCGAACATCACTTGAAATAAGGGTGAATGAGATAAACTGCGTTCGGGTTGCAGGGCTTCGACCACCAGCTCAAAGGGTATGTCCTGGTGGTTCTGAGTACTTGCATTGACCTCCTTAACCCGAGCCAGCAAGCCAGCCACATTCAGCTCTCCTGACAGGTCGATGCGCAGCGCCAGGGTATTCACAAAAAAACCAATGAGTCCTTCAATTTCGGGGCTGGCTCGATTGGCCACCGGCGTGCCAATCACAATGTCTTCCTGTGCCGATAATCTGGATAACACTAGCGCCCAGGCCGCCAGCAGAGTCGTATAGAGACTTATCCCATGGCGCTGGCTCAACAATTTCAAATGCTGGCTCAGTTCAGGGTTTAACAGAACCGCTACTGAGGCTCCCCGGTAGTTTTGTTGAGAGGGGCGTGGGCCATTGGTGGGCAATTTCAGCAATCTGGGGGCATCAGCTAAGGTGGTTTTCCAATACTGTCTCTGCTTTGCTAATAATGCGGGAGATAGGTACTGTTGTTGCCAAACAGAATAGTCGGCATATTGCAGTGTCAAGGGTGGCAGCGGATCACCATCTCCGCGGCAATAAGCAGCATAAAGCTCACTGACTTCCCGTAAAAAAACAGCCAGCGACCAAGCATCGGAGACTATGTGATGCATATTGACGAACAGTCTATGCTCCTCGTCTTGCAAGCGATAAAGTTGAGCGCGAATCAGTTTAGCGCTGTCTAAAGCAAAGTCCTGGCGCAAATCTTTAGCGATGAGTTCATCCATGGTTTGTTCAGGGTTAAGGCTTTCACGTAAATCCTCAAACACGAATTCAAAGCGACTGTCAGCAGGCAAAATTACTTGCTCGGGATCACCATCGAGGACAACAAATGCTGTTCGCAGAATTTCGTGTCTAAAGACAATGCGATTCAGTGCTTTAATCAGTGCCTGCTGATCCAAGTGTCCCCGTAGACACACACCGCCGGAAATGTGATAAGCCTGATTAAGCTGTGGGTGCATTTGATCTAAAAACCACAAACGCTGTTGGGCATGAGACAAAGGTAGTGGCTTGGTGCGGTCGCAAACTGGAATAGGTGCCTCTTCCATCTGAGCTGTACGCTGCACACCTTTTTGCTGCAATGAGGCCAATAATTGTTTGCGCTGCGTTGCTGTCAGTTTATCTAACCGTGCTGAACTCATAGGGCCTTCTCAAAGTTTGTATCAACCTTATCCAGGGACAATATCAAGCGGTCTACGTCATCGGGATCGAATTGTTGAAGTTGCAGCTCGATTATTTTCTCTGTCAGAGCAGCCAGATGCTGTGCCTGAAAAATATCGAACACCTCAAGATTGACACCCATTGCATCTTTGATTTCTCGAATCATGGCAATCACTAACAAAGAGTGTCCACCTAAAGTAAAGAAATTATCCCAACGCCCCACTTGTTCGACCTCAAGCAAACTCGACCAAATGTCGGCCAATGCTATTTCTATCTCATCTACTGGTGCCTCGTACTCTCGGCGTTCATAGGACTCTCCAGCGGGCATCGGCAGAGCCTTGCGATCCAACTTGCCATTGTGGTTTAAGGGCAGTAGTTCCAGGCGAACATAGGCTGAGGGCACCATATAATCCGGTAAGTAAGCCAACAAGGTAGAACGTAAATACTCGATATCCAGTATCAGGTCGTAGCTGACACAATAGGCCACCAATTGGGTATCCCCTGATAGTTCATTGCCAGTCACTACGGCGTCCCGAATCCCCTCACAAAGGCATAGGGCGGCTTCAATCTCACCCAGTTCAATACGTTTACCTCGCACTTTTACCTGAAAATCGTTGCGCCCTAAAAACTCAAGCGCACCGTCTTCACGCCAGCGACCCAGGTCGCCGGTTTTGTAAAAACGAGCATTGGGGACATCGCTGAAAGGATTGGGTAAAAACCGTTCTTCCGTCAACGCTGAACGATTCAGATAACCCCTCGACAAGCCTGCACCTGCGATATATAACTCGGCCTCAACACCAATGGGTGCGGGCTGTCCGTAGGTATCGAGCAAATACACCTGCATATTGGGAATGGGGCGACCAATGGGCACTGAGCCACTGTCTTCGCCCTGTTGACACTGCCATCTGATAGCGTTGACCGTGACCTCCGTAGGCCCATAAACATTGTGCAACTCGCTATTGGGTATCTGCTCTAGGCACTGCTTTTGCAATGTTATTGGCAGAGCCTCTCCACCACAAAAAATTAACCGCACCTGCGGGTAACTTTCATGGGGGTCTACATCCAAAAATACCTGCAACAAAGAGGGCACAAAATCGAGAATGCTGACCTCTTGTGCCTTAACGACTTGATGGAGATAGGCTGGGTCGCGGTTGCCGTTGGGTTTAATCATCACCAATCGTCCACCAGCCATCAGTGGCCAGAAAAATTCGCCCACGGATATATCAAAGCTAAAAGGAGCCGTTTGCAAAACGGCGTCATTGGGAGTCAGCTTGTATTCGTGCTGACGCCAGTTGAGGAAGTTAACTGCATTGCGGTGTTCAGTCATCACTCCTTTGGGGTGACCGGTCGAACCAGAGGTGTAAATGATATAGGCCAGGTGATCGGGACGCAGACCCAACACCGACGGATTGCTGTCGGGTTGACCTAAGCAGCACCCACTATTCAGATGTATTGCAGGTATCGTCAACGCTTCTTGGTCAAAGTGATCTTGCCCATTATTATCATGTAATAACAACAATGGCTCACTATCGGCCAGCATAAAGTGCAGTCGTTCTCGCGGGTAATCAGGGTCTAAGGGTACATAAGCACCACCGGCTTTCAGAATCGCCAATATCGCCACCACCATTTTGATGCCACGTTCCACACACAATCCCACTCGGGTATCGGGCTGTACACCTTGCGCTATCAGATAGTGGGCCAGTTGATTGGCCTGCCGATTTAATTGGCAATAACTTAAGGTATCGCCTGCAAATACCAGGGCAATGGCCTCTGGCGTTTTCTCCACTTGCAGCTCAAATAATTGATGGATACAAGGGTTGTGTGAATAGGGTAGTGTGGTGTTATTCCATCCATAGAGCATCCTCTGCTGTTCCTCTACATCCAGTAGGGACAACTCAGTGCAGGGGCTTTGTGGTGATAGTGTCACCAACTGCGACAACAGCGTACACCAGTATTTAACAAAACGGGTGATAGTTTGCGGCTTAAACAATGCGCGGGCATACATCAAGCTACCGCTAATGGTTCCATCCTCTTCGCTTAAATTCAGTGAGAGATCAACTTGCAGCGTCAAAGACTCTCGTGGCAGCATTGTCCAGGTCAAACCGGGTAGATCCAATTGCTTGTTCGGCGTATTGTCCCAATTAAACAACACTTGAAACACGGGGGCATGAGCCAAGCTAGGTTCCAGTTTCAGCAACTCAACCACTTGCTCGAAAGGGAGATTCTGATGGCTTAGCGCTTGCAGACTATGGCTTTTAATCCTTTGCAGTAATTCGGCAATAGAGGGGGTGCCAGACAGGTCAATACGCAAGGCTAGGGTATTAATAAAAAAGCCAATCAGACTTTCGGTTTCACGCCGAGCGCGGTTGGCAACTGGTGTCCCCACCACTACATCGTCTTGCCCCGACAGACGCGATAACAATAGTGCCCAGGTCGATAATAAGGTGACGTGTAAAGTCACACCCAAGCGCTGGCTTAAGGCCTTAAGTGATTGGGTGAGCGCAGGCTCCAACACAAGCGGACACTCTGCGCCCTGGTAATTCTGACGAGAGGGTCGAGGGTAATCTCTCGGTATTTCTAACAAAAGGGGCGCATCCCGCAGGGTTTCCCGCCAATATTCAATTTCCTGCCCCATTTTTTCATCCGCTAAATAAGCCCTTTGCCATACCGCATAATCCGCATACTGAATGCTTAAAGCGGGTAATGGGCTCTCTTGGCCTGCTGCAAAAGCGCTATACAATCGGCAGACTTCCTGTATAAAAATATCCAGGGACCAACCGTCAGCAATAATGTGGTGCATACACAGGAAGAACTGATGTTGTTCGCGTTTTAATTGAATAAGACACCCTCTAAGCAAGGGTCCCTGCTCAAAGTCAAAGGGCGCACTTTTGATTTTATCAAGTAAATGTTGCAGGTACTCATCGGCGCATTCACACCCGCGCAGATCTTCAATAACTAAAGCAAAGCGCTGATCGCGTTCATTGATGTATTGCTCAATGTGTCCACTATGCTCGACAAAGCAGGTATGCAATATCTCGTGGCGCTCTACCACGTGATTTAATGCACGAATGAGCAAGTCTCTGTCAAGGTGGCCATTTAAGTGAATGCCACCGGCGATATGGTAGGCCACGCTAATTTGTTCGCCCAATTGCGCCAAAAACCATAAGCGTTCTTGATTAAGTGACAGAGGTATAGGGCCACTCCGGTCTGCTTTCAGTATCTCAGTGATTGCCACGGGTTCAATCCGTGATATCTTGTTGGCAAAATCAGCCAGGACTGGCTGTGTAAACAAATCGCTCAACGCCACCTCAATACCCAGCTTGGTGCGCGAGTGGGCGATAAGCCGCATAGCCGACAGCGAATGACCGCCCAGGGCAAAAAAATTGTCCCATCGCCCAACCTTATCCAGGGCCAAGACATCTGCCCAGATAGCCGCCAAAGCCTGCTCCAATTTATTGTGTGGCGCCTCATATTCGAGTCGGCTATAGGTATCCTCTGTCGGTGCCGGCAAAGCTTTACGATCCAACTTGCCATTTGGGGTCAACGGCAGTGCATCCAGACGAATGTAGGCCACCGGTACAGCATATTCAGGCAATTGTTCCAATAAGTGTGAGCGCAGCTTATCAATATCCAGGCTTTGTGCCTCACTCACGTAATAGGCGAGCAAGCGGGTTTCACCGTTGCTTTGATCCGCTGTGACAAGTGCCTCACTGAACCCTTCCCAGCGACGCAATGCCGCTTCGACCTCTCCCAGTTCGATGCGAAAACCACGCATTTTGACTTGATTGTCCTTACGGCCTAAAAACGCAATACTGCCGTTACTATTCCAACGAACCAAGTCGCCGGTTTTATACATACGGGCATCCTTGTTAGCGCTGAAGGGATCTGGCAAAAAGCACTTATGGGTCAAGTCAGGGTGGTTCCAGTAACCCCGCGATACACCGGCTCCAGCAATATAGAGTTCACCTGTCACACCCACAGGTACCGGATTGGCGCGCTCATCCAAAATATAAATGTGGGTATGGGGAATGGCTTTGCCAATAGAATCCCATAGTTCGGGAGAGTCCGGCTCTGGTTCATGCACTGTCGCATTAACCGTTGTTTCAGTGGGGCCGTAGATATTCACTAACCGTGGAAGATAGCCGGAGCGGGAAAACCAGCGGGACAAGGCATCTCTCGCTACCTGGTCACCTCCGATGGCGAGGTGGCGAACACAATCGGGAATGTCAACCTGGCTATCTTTGGTCAACTGTTCCCAAAAAAAGGTCGGTAAATTTAGGCAACTAATGCGGTATTCCCTGCATAAAGCCCAGAATCGATCTGCGTTGATTAACCAGTCGTCCGTGCGCAATACCAGGCTGGCCCCTGACAACAAACTAAAAAAGATCTCTTCAACACACATGTCAAAGCTAATGGCAGAAAACTGCAGCATGCGGTCGTCGCTGTTAAATCCATAAGACTGCTGGAAGGTCTTCACCAAGGTTCGCAAATGGCCGTGCTCAACCATCACCCCTTTGGGCTGTCCGCTGGAACCCGAGGTGTACATCAGGTAGGCAAGATGCACTGACTGTAAGTTTTCGACAGCAGGATCAGCCACTGGGTAGGATAACCAACGGTTTTGATCGCTATGTAAATTAATGTAGGGAAAATCCGGCTGTACTGTATCAAACAGACGATCAATTTCACCATCGCCGAGTAATAACAGTGGAGCGCTGTCAGTCAGAATAAAACGCAGTCGCTCATCTGGGTATTCAGGATCTAGGGGAACATAAGCACCACCCGCTTTAAGAATGGCGAATAAACCCACCAGCAAAGCTGGGCTGCGCTTTACACACAGCGCCACTCGACTGTCGGGGACAACACCACACTCAATTAAGTAGTGGGCCAACTGATTGGAACGGGTGTTAAGCTCGTTATAAGTGAGATATTGACCATCCTGAATAATGGCGACCTGCTCTGGATTGGCACAAACCTGTTGCTCAAACAAGGTGTGTACACATTTATCCTCGACATCTTCCAGATCAACAAGCTCTGGGCGCTCTACTAACTGCTGGCGCTCCTCCTGACTGAGTATGTCCAACTGATAACAAGGCCTATCAGGGGCATGTTGCAATGCTTCAAGCAAGGCGTGAAGGGCTTGCTCCATATAGGTACATATTCTGTCTGCCGGCAAGGGGTGTACGACCTGTAGCGTCAACCCGAATACATCACCAAAGTCATCAATACTAAGGTCTAAGGGATAATTGCTTTTATCTTCAACGTGTAATAATCGAATGCCCTCTCTCAACTCAATACCTGAGTCATTGATCTTGCCAAACTCGTTGTAACGATAATTCAACAAGGAGGTAAACAAAGGTAGAGGGGCATCTACCCCGCTACAGCCCAGCGCCAACTCCAGGGGTGCCAGCTCATGTTGCATCAGCTTAACCAATAGATCATTGGTTTGTTCAAGGCTGACTACCACTGAGTGGTCACCCAAATAAATGCGTATAGGCAAGGTGTTGAGAAACATGCCCAAAGCCCGGTCTGCGCCTTCGCCACTGTGCAGCCGACCGGATAACACGGTGCCAAATACCACATCATCCCGCCCGGTCAAGCACGCCAAAACTTGCGCCCAAGCCAAATGAAACAGGCTTGATGGACTGACCCCCAGATCCAGGGCACACAGTCGCAGCGATTGTGAGCACTGCTCAGTCAACATGCGATGAGATTCACTAAGCGATGCACAGATGCCTTGCACATCCAGTACATCAAAAGGTGCTGTCGGTTCATGGACATCGCCTAACATATCCTGAAAAAAGTCTTCGTGTGTGTTCTGTTTAAAGGCAAAACGACTATGAGCGACAATAGTTCTATAAGGTACAGGTGGTGGCAGTTGATCGCCGCGCCCGTCTACGTGCATCCCTATTTCATCAAGCATTACTTTTGAAGCGATATGATCCGTCAGTAGGTGATGACAAAATAAAGCCAAGAGGTAGCGATTTTGTTGTCGATCAAAAACCAGCACTGCCCGTATTAGTGGTGCTTTACTGATATTCAGGCGATAGCTCCGGGGGTCATATTGTGCTTGCAGTTGTTGTAAGGCATCCTCTTCTCCATCGACGCTTATTTCCTCAACCACCAGGGATGCCTCGCGTTGCACAAGCTGTACGGGTTCCGGTAAACCCTCCCAGTAGATCGCTGTACGCAGGATATCGTGGCGATCAATCATGGTTTGTGTCGCTTTTAAAAACGCATCAAGATTGCTGTAGGTGTCAAATGCCATTTGCGTGGATAACAGGTACATATCCCCTGCTCCATCCAGTAAATGGTGGAACACAATCCCTTTTTGCAAAGGTGTCAGTGGGTAAATATCCTGAATATTGGCAGCTCCCCCGGGTACTGAACCGGTAATGTGCTGAATCTGTTCAGGCGTTAAATCTATCAACGTCAGCATCTCCGGTTCGATCACTGTTGCTCCTGTGGGTATGCCATTAGTGGGGACATCCATTGTTTGCAGTGGTTTTATCTGCCGAGCCAGGTCAAACAACACTGGCGTATTAAACAGGCATTGAATATCCAACTGCCAAGCCATCGACCGCAGGCGTGACAACAGTTGTATGGCCATTAAGGAGTGTCCCCCCAGTGCAAAGAAATTGTCCCAGCGACTAAGGCGCTCAATACCGAATAACTCAGACCAGATTCGGACTAGCAGCATTTCCTTTTCACCCTTCGGCGCTTCGTAAGTGGCGCGGGTATGGTGTTCATCATCAGGCTTGGGCAATGCATTGCGATCCAGCTTGCCGCTGGGGGTAAGGGGCAGTGATGCCAACTTTATAAAGACGGTAGGAACCATGTAGTCCGGTAACTGTGCCTGCAACTGTGTGCGTATAGCCTTTATATCCAGTGCCTCTGCATCACTGACACAATAAGCCAATAAACGGGTGTGATCTGAATTGGTATCCGCAATAACCACCGCATTGTCAATGTTCTCACAGGCACACAGTTGGGCTGCGATCTCATCGGGTTCAATGCGAAAACCGCGAATTTTGATTTGAAAATCATTGCGGCCTACAAAGTCGATAGTGCCATCGCTATTCCAACGGGCAAGATCACCCGTCCTATACATTCGCGCCTCAGAGTGAGGGCTAAAGGGGTCGGATAAAAAGCGCGCCTCAGTCAATTCAGGCTGGTTAATATAACCTCGCGCTACTCCGACACCACCAATAGTCAGCTCGCCAACAGCTCCCAGGGGGACTGGGAAACCGCGAGCATCGAGAATATAGATTGTTGTGTTGCTCACTGGGCGACCGATGGATAGCATCTTTTCACTGGGACGATAAGACCCTGCCGTGGCATCAATTGAAGCTTCGGTGGGTCCGTAAAGATTATGCAGCTCAACATGGGGCAAATGATCAGCACAGCGCTGCGCCAGATCTACAGACAAGGATTCTCCACCACAGGAGATCAGCCGCAAACTCGCGGCCTGCTGCGCATCAATATGGTCGAGGAAAACAGCCAGCACAGTGGGCACCGTATGCAATACAGTGACGTGATATTCTGCGATTGTGCGACACAACTCAGCTAAATCCTGATGACCGCGAGGGCCTGGCAAAATCAAGCGCGCCCCACTCAATAAGCTAAGCAGTATTTCACTCACCGACACATCAAAACCAAGGGGCGTACGCTGCAGGATGCGGTCATCGGCGTTGATGGAAAACGCCTCTTGCTTCCACACAAGATGATTCACCAAGCCGCGGTGTTCATTCATCACGCCTTTGGGTTTACCGGTGGAACCTGAGGTATAAATAATATAAGCGAGATGTTCGACATTCAGTGATTCAATCACCGGGTTTTGTGTTGAGCACGCCGCCCATTGGGCATGGTCAGATAAGAGGTCGATGACTGGGGGATGGGAATCTTGCTGATATAAAAGTGTTGGCACACTGCCATCGGTCAGCAGTAACACCGGTGCACTATCCGCCAGCATAAAGCGCAAACGCTCTATAGGATAAGCTGGGTCAAGGGGAAAATAAGCCCCGCCGGCTTTGAGAATAGCCAGCAGGCCCACCACCATCTCCACACAGCGGTCAGCACACAAGCCGACAGGACTATTAGGCCGTACACCTCTCCCTATCAGATAGTGAGCCAGTTGGTTAGCTCGCTGATTCAAAACCTGATAACTCAGTGTCTGCTGTTGAAAACGTTTTTCTTGAAAAACCAAGGCAATAGCATCGGGGCTGTGTCGGACTTGCTGTTCAAAGAGTGACGGCACACAATGAGTTAAGGGATCGCCTCTATCATTTGCATTCCAGTGGTAAACCGTTTGTTGATACTCTGACTCGGGTAGCACCTGCAACTGGTAACAAGGTGTTTCGGCTGCACCCTCTAAATTGTCCAGCAGTTGTACCAGCACTTGCTGAAGGTAGTAGCCAATGCGCCCAGCATCAATGGGCTCAGCAGCCTTAACACTCAGTAGAAAATCATCGCCTCGATCATCCACTGATACTGTCAGAGGGTAATGGGTGCGCTCTTCATACTGAAGAATGTTGATGCCCTGCCAATCGCGTTCAATGGATTTAAAATCGGGGTTATGGCGATAGTTTAATAAAGCGCAGAACAGTGGCTGTGGCGTTTCCACTGCGCTACAACGGTGCACGAGGGGAAGTGAAGCGTGTTCGTACTGAAGCAGTTTAACTAATCTTTGATGGGTTTGTTTTAGGCTCGCTTGGATGCTAACATCGCCAATAGGAATTCGTATCGGCAAAGTATTGATAAACATACCCAAGGCTCGCTCAGCCGCTGCTCCCCCATTCATACGACCGAATAATACCGTTCCAAATACGACATCTTCACTCCCTGAGATAGCACCTAAGACCTTTGCAAAAGCCAAATGAAATAAACCGGCAGTATTGACTTCCAATTGGGTCGCTGATCGCAAGCGCGATGTCAGAGATTTATCGAGACGCAAGCGCGATTCCTTGATAAGGCGGGTATCATTATCCTGTAATTTTAATAAGCCGAATGGTGCGGTAGTCTCATTGAAATCTGCCAACATATCGCTAAAAAAAGTGCGATACACTTCGGTATCATCACGGGACTGCAATTGTGCAATAAATTGACGAAAGGGCACGGGTGTTGGCAATGACTCTCCCCGCAAATATCTTTGCACTTCGTCCAGCAGATGTTTTAGCGAAGTATTGTCATCAATTAAATGATGTTGTAACAACGACAATAACCAACGATTTTCTCTCTGATCAAAAGCAATAGCTAGCTGTAATAAAGGAGCTTGTTTAATATCTAACTGGAAACAATGGGTATTAAAACGAGAACGCAATTCATTGACAGCACTCATGGTGCTATCAGTGAGTTCTATCTCATGAACCACCAGAGGCGCCTGTCGCCAGACCACCTGAACGGGTGCTTTCAATTGCTCCCATAGCACCGATGTGCGTAAGATATCGTGTCGATCAATCAGCTTTTGCAAGGCTTTTACAAAATCATCAATCAGTACTCGCGAATCAAAGGCCGCGAGGCTGGCTTGCAAATAAGTATCGCTATCGCCGTCTAACAGGTAGTGAAACAGTATGCCTTCCTGCAAGGGTGCCAGTGGGTAGATATCCTGAATATTGGCAGCGCCACCTGGGACGGTATCAACAATCCGATCAATATCCCCTTGGCTGAGGTCGATCAGCGTTAACATCTCTGGTGTAATGCCATCTGCACCTGTTGGAATACCGTTAGCTGGCACGGCCCATTCTTTCACTGGCCTTATTTCAATGGCCAGATCAGCCAAAGTGGTTCGGCTAAACAACGAGAGAATATCCAGTTGCCAGCCTGCCTCCCGTAAACGTGATATCAATTGCATGGCAATTAAGGAGTGTCCGCCTAAGGCAAAAAAATTATCCCAACGACTCACTCTCTCAACACCCAGCAACTCCGCCCAAAGACGCGCTAAGGTTTCCTCCAACGCATTCCCTGGCACTTCATACTCCCTGCGAACATAAGCCTCACCATCCGGCAGCGGCAAGGCAGCGCGATCCAACTTACCATTAGTCGTCAGCGGCCACGACTCCACTCTCACATAAGCCGCGGGCACCATATAATCCGGGAACGCTCGCAATAGCGTGCTGCGCAGTCTTTCCGTATCCAAGTTTGTATCATCACTCAGACAGTAGGCAATCAAACAACTCTCAGCATCACGCTCGTGCGCAACAACCACCACCCCTTTAATCGTCGCAATAGCTTCTAGCTGGGCTTCGATTTCGCCCAACTCAACACGCAAGCCATGCACCTTAACTTGAAAGTCTTTGCGACCTAAAAACTCAATCGTGCCATCGGTTTTCCAGCGCCCCCAATCACCGGTTTTGTACATCCGTGATTGGCTTTCAGTATCAAAGGGGTCTGCTAAAAAACATTCTGCTGTCAACTCAGGGCGATTCCAGTAACCTCGCGCCACACCCTCACCGGCGATATAGAGTTCACCCGCTAAACCAATGGGCACGGGTTGGTGGTGGGAATCCAGTATGTAGATACGGTCATTGGCAATGGGACGACCTATCAACATCTCATCCGCATCAGCCTCACAATGCCACGCCGTTGCATCAATGGCCGCTTCAGTGGGACCGTAGAGATTATAAAGTTTAGTGTTCGGCAATTGCGCCAAACAATGCTTTGCCGCCGCCATCGGCAAGGCTTCACCACTGCAGAAAATTTGGCGCACACTGGGACAAGAGGCTTCAGACAATTGTGTTAAGAAAGCGGATAACATTGAGGGTACAAAGTGGACTGTGGTCACACCTTCCGATTCTATAAGTTGATGTAAATAACTCGGATCTCGATGCCCCTGGGGTCGAGCTATCACTAAACGCGCAGCCGCCATTAATGGCCAGAAAAACTCCCACACGGACACATCAAAGCTATAGGGCGTTTTTTGCAGTACGGTATCCGCAGCCGTTAATGCATAATCCCGTTGTCGCCATTGCAGGTAGTTAACTACACCACGGTGTTCATTCATCACACCCTTGGGTTGTCCGGTGGAACCGGAGGTGTAAATCACATAGGCCAGATGATTTGGCTTAAGTCCCTCAACGATAGGATTGTCCCTTGAATTATCGGACCAGTGTTGCCGATCGCTTTGTAAGTGAATCAAGCCTTGTTGAGTAAGGTGTTTAGTAAAGTTACCGAGGCATTCTTGTCCACGGTGATCCACCAACACACACAGTGGTTGGCTGTCATTCAATATCTGTTGTAGCCGTTGCTCGGGGTAGTCCGGGTCCAGTGGCACATAGGCGCAACCGGCTTTAAGTATGGCCAGCAAAGCGACGACCATATCGATACTGCGCTCCATACAGACAGCGACTAACATATCGAGGCCAACACCTTGGGCAATCAGGTAATGGGCCAGTTGATTCGCCTGTGCATTGAGATCTTGGTAACTGACGGTTTGTGTTTCAAAAATCAGAGCGGGTAAATCGGGCGCTTTGACTACCTGCTCTTCAAATAAGTGATGAATGCAAGTATTCAGGGAATAGTCAGCCTCGGTGGCATTCCAGGTCTGTAACACTAACTGGCGATCAACGGCATCCATCATTGGCAACTCACCGATACGCTGATCACTATTATTCAGAAAAGACTCTAGCATGACCTTGAGATGAGATTGCATGACTTCAACGTCTGTGCGCTCAAATACACTGGTCAGAAAATTAAAGCTGATCGCCACATCGTCGGATTTATGGTAGTCGCGAATGGAAATATTTAAAGGCACTTGTTGGAACTGCTCATTAACACGCTGGGCTTTATACTTGAGATTGCCAAAGGCGTAATCTGCGGCGAAGTCTTCATAGCTGAGCATGACATCAAACAGCTGTTTACGCCCCTGCCTGGCAAGTTTAAGCGCACGATTAATTTCGACAATTGGAAACTTCTGGTGTCGATAACAAGTGTGTAATTCGGTGCGAACCAGATTAACCAGATCGCCAAACGATCGATTGACATCCACCTTAATTTTAATGGGAATAATGGAGGCAAACATACCAACAGTCAGCCGCTGTTCGGCAGTGTTGCGATTGAGCACCGGTATGCCAACCACCACTTCATCGACAACCTGAACACGGGCAAAATAGGCGCTGATCAAGGCCAGAAAAATATGAAATGCTGTACCACCACAGGTATCGGCATAAGCAGTAATCTCCTGGTAAAAACCTCGCTCTAACAGCCAGTGAACAATATCACTCGAAGACTGTTGATAATCCCATGCTCGCGCCTCGACAAATAACGGCGGCGGACTATCGACAAACTTTTCACACCAGAATAGTCGGTCCTGTTCATACTGATCGGAGGATAGATAAGCCTGGTCATATTTCAGAAAATGGCGATAGGTTGCTGCGGTTCGCGGCAGGCTTTGGCCGATGGACATCACTGACGAATCATCGCTCTCTGCCATCAATTTATCCACGGTATTAAACAGTGACTCTGCAAACACTGAAATGCCAAAACCGTCGATAATGAGGTGATGAAAGCGAAACACCCAATAGTAGTGTGCACCGTCGATACGAAGTATTTCGCTATCCCACAACAAACCATCATATAAATCACGGGCTGTATTGAATCGTTGGCGTATGTACTTCCAGATTTCCTGCTCTGGGTTGTTCTGGCTGGAAAAGTCCTGAATAATCGGTGTCAGTGATACCGTCGGCAATATCTTCTGAGTAGGCATCGCCTCTTCTTGTTCGGACAGAACAATTCTCAATGCATCGTGCTTTCGGATCAGGCGGTTGATAGCTTCAATAAAGATCGCGGTATCGACTTCTGCTTCAATCTCGATGACATAACCCAGGTTATAAACCGGCGACTCATAATTAAGTGCCTGATCCAGCCAAACTGCTTGTTGAACTGAAGCCAGTGGCTGATACCGACCTGGTTTAGACTGTGAAGAGGCTTGTTTTTCAGCTTTCATTGCTTCGGTCCAGTATCAAAACACGCTCTGTATCTCGATCTACAACACTGGACATCAGTTCAATGTTTCTCTGATCACCCTGTGTTTGCAATGCTGCGTCAAGATTTAGATCAAGGAGTAAGCGCGTCGCCAGTCCCACCACACTGGCTGATTGGGTTAATTCCATTGATGGAAGCTTAAGTCCCAGCTTTTCCTTGATTACGGCAGCCATTTCTACAGAAATTAATGAATCCATACCAACTTCTGCCAAGGGTCGATTGGGATCGAAGTCTGCCAGGTTATACGACAGCAACTCTGCTAAGCGATGGCTCAACCAACGCTCCACCAAAGCCTGTCGCTCTGCTGGAGCACAGAGGCTGAGTTCATTGAGAATACCCGCACTTTCTTCACTGTGGGCACCGTTATTGGCATCACGGACGACAAAATGCTGAAAGCGGCTGGTTTCAATCATATCCGGTGCATAGTTGGCATACAGGGACCAGTCCACATGGAGAGCACAAACGGATGTAAGCGCTTCATGCAGACTCGTAGCTAATGCCTGAATGGCTTCATTGACGCTAAACGGCCTGGTGCCCTGGCGTTCAAAATGGCGTTGGATATCCTCGTGTTGCGCCACGTAGCCAACATCGGCAATGGGCCCCCAAGCTATGGTGAGAGCAGGTAAACCACAAGCGCGGCGATAGGTGGCCAGCGCGTCGAGAAACTGATTACCCGCTACATAATTCGATTGACCAGGATTGCCCACTACGGCGGCAAAAGAAGAGAACATGACAAAGAAATCCAGATCGCTATCGGCGGTGGCGTGATGCAGATTCCACGCTCCCCGAGCCTTGGGGGCAAACACCTTGTTAAAACTGTGTTCAGTCTGATCCCGGATAAACCTATCGTCCAGTACCATCGCCATATGCATCACGCCTTTTAAAGGTTGTGATGCAGTGCAATGCTGTTGTAGCACCTGTTCGACTGAGGCTTTATCAGTGACATCCAGACTGACAACACTGACTTTGCATCCATTGGCTTCTATACTCGCAAGGCGCTGACGCTGAGTATCGTCTAAGGTAGTACGCCGCCCCCCCAGGATAAGATGACCAGCACCGGTTTCTGCCATCCATTCGGCCACTGCCAGACCAAAACCGCCGAGGCCACCCGTCAACAGATAAGAGGCATTCTGTTGAAACCTGCCTAAATTGCGGTTCGGTATCTTCACCGCCCGTTTCTGTTCCTGACGCATCGCAAAAACAATTTTGCCAATATGCTTGGCCTGCGCCATGGTGCGAAAGGCATCTTCTGCCTCGTCAATATCGAAGCCCTGTATTGGCAGAGGTGTTAAATGCCGTTTGGCAAAAGCCGCCATTACCGCCTTGAGTGTGCCTTGCACCCGTTGAGGGCATTCATGGAACATACGACCCAGATCGATGGCAAAAAAAGACAGGTTTTTCCGGAAGGGGTAAAGGCCAAGTGGAGTATTAGCGTAAATATCGGCCTTGCCGATCTCTAGAAAACGCCCATAGGGGCTTAAGAGTTTTAGACTAGCGGGAATAAATTCATCCGCCAGAGAATTCAGTACCAGATCTACACCCTGACCCTCCGTCGCGACATAAATCTCATCATAAAATGCCAGTGTTCGGGAATTAAATATCTGTTTAATACCCATGGCCCGAAGCTGTTGATACTTTTCCTCACTGCTGGCAGTGGCGAATACTTCGAGGCCCGCCCTTTGAGCAATTTGCACTGCCGCCAGGCCTACACCACCGGCAGCCGCATGAATCAAAACTCGTTCACCAGCGGTCATATTACCCAGCTCATGCAAGGCATACCAGGCAGTGGCAAAAGCCATGGGAATCGTAGCGGCCTCCTGAAGTCCTAAATGATCTGGAATGGGAACCACCAAATCCGCCAAGGTAACAATTGTCGAGCTGAAGCCAAATGCAAAGCCTGCAACCCGGTCACCTACAGCCAGTCCTTCAACCCCCGGACCCACATTGCGAATAATACCACTGCATTCATCCCCCAGATGAAATGCGTTGCCGTCCTTGGGATAAATGTCGAGCACTTTCATCAAGTCGTGGAAGTTGAGACTGGCGTAATGCACCTCGATTTCAACTTCTCCCGGACCGGGATCACGACAATTAACCTGCTTTAGAAATAAACTGCTCAAATCCCCCGGTTTACGGACATCCAGACAATAGGCATCCTCTTCTGCCAGGCACACTGGACGGCACTGAGTCTGAGCCAGTGCGTCCTGGCTCGGCTGTTGCAAACGGGCCACATAGCGTTCACCTCGGCGAACAGCTACTTCCAGTTCATGATTCGCCCCGCGCTGAGTTTCCCGGTAAAGACCCATGACATCCTCTCGCTCAGGCCTTGCCGGCAGATCCAGCATACTGACCCTATGAACGGGATACTCACTAGCAATGACTCGACCCAAGCCCCACAGCGGCGCGTTGAATACGCCAGAGGCCATATCGCTATCAGTTACCTGTTGCAGATCACGGGTTGCCAACACAAAATGCAGACGTTCACCGGGATTAAATTCATCCAGAGCTTGGACGAGATTGATCAGGTTTAAACAGGTCTGGGAGGCAAGGCTATTGGGATCAACCGTATCCGCCTGATCAAAAGCAGGCGCATCCAGTGAGGACAGGTATACCAGACCCGCGATACCGTGGTATTCAGCGATCAGTCCATCGATAAACTCATAAATTGATGATAAGTCAGCCCCGACCCAATGTGATCTATTGGCACTGTCGGAGGTTAATCCACCGGTCTCAGCTAATGCAATGGGAACAACCAACCGCAGCTGACGTTGAAATTCAGCGACGATCTGATCGCCAATCTCCTGCTGATCCATGACCACCAGCCAGGGATACTCGGCCTGCACACGGGTCGTATCCGTCATCGTGTCGCAACGGGAAGAGATAATAATGCTCTGAATCGCTGAGGCTTGCTGATCTGGCCGATCTGACAGAATGCGAATATCGTACTGCCCACAGCGCTCCAGCAATGCCGTCCAGGTCGATGGGCTTATACAACAGTGATCGGGACGCAGATCCTCGTCTTCAAAAGCCCACCAGCCTTTCAATTGGCCAAATGTCAGGTCAAAACGATAAGGCGGTCTGGTGACTTCGAGCAGTATTAACAAACCATCAGGCACTAACAGTTCAGCCGCATTGCCCGCAGTTCGTGTTAAGTCACTGGTAGCGTGAAGTACGTCTCCGGCTAATACGATATCAAAGCAGGCTGTGTCAAATCCTTGAGATAGTGGGTCTTTCTCAATATCAAGCAACTGGAAATCCAGGCATTGCAGATCGGCAAACTTGTCTTTGGCTCGTACCAGAAATGCCGATGATATATCGGTGAAAGTATAATGAATGCGCTCGGTGGGAAGTTGCTTCAATAGCAGTGACGCCAGGGTTCCGGAACCAGCGCCTATCTCCAAAATACGCAATCGCCGCCCCTCGGGCATTTTCTTTACTATGGTTTGAAGCAGTTGTCCAATGATGTCGTTATAAATACGGAAAGTGGCTGAATCGGAATAAATCGACTCTGTCAGTCTTTGCTCGCCATTGGGAAACATAATTTCCACGGGATCAAGCTCACCGCGCAACACCCTGGCCAGTGGTTTGCCACAGGCTTCAAGCAGGGCGACTTCGGGGTGTTGTTGTTGGTAGTGACGGTAATGCTCTGTCACCATCTCCAAAGGTTCGGGGCCCGAATAAAGCCTACGTACTGACCAGCTATCGTCATCCACAGCCTCCAACCAGCCTTCAAGTGCCATACACTGTAATAATCTGCGGGTTAAACGTCGATGGCTCGGAACAATATTCAGCTCAGAACAAAGACTCTCCAGCGTCAGCACTTGCCCTATTTGCCAGTTTGTGCCCAACTCAACAAAGGCCTGACAGGCAAAGGCAATAGCAATGGCGTCCATTGAGGGTTCCAACTCAGCATAAAAATGGTCGCGCTTATAATTTTGTGACAACTGGGTAATGTCGCTGGCTATTGATGCCGCCAGAACACTAGGTGTTATCCGATCGGCCCAGAATTTGTCGATACCATGAAGGCTATCTTGGCGTCGCCACTCAAAAGCATAAAGCCAATTGTCTTTCTCAATGTTATCTGCATTGAGCTGCCGGCAACCAAGCTGTCTGATTTCTGCTAGAGCTTTGCCTTCGCTATCGAGCAAATAAATATCACCTTTCATATCTGATGGCGACATGACAGTTCGGCGTGCATATACCCAATAATGTTCACCGGGCGTCAAGCGTTCATACAAGCGCAGTGTCTCCAGGCCCACGGGCAAATAAGTGGGTAAGGGAGTATAAGGTGTCGGATAAATATCAAGCAAGGTGCCAATAAATGCTTGTAAGCAGGCATCCAGCAGTGCGGGGTGTAACAGATAAGCATCAAGTTCATCTTCAGCTTCACCTTGCCCGCCACCGTAAACTGAGGCATTAAAAGGACGTAGACTGGCCAGTGCTTCGTCATCGTGACACCACAGTCTTTCGATACCCTGAAAGTGAGGGCCGTAGTGCAAACCCCGCTCAGCAAAAGCGGTATAAACACGATCGCTCACCTCATCATGGCAACGCTTTTTCACCTTATCGAGACAAAACCGGCGCTGCCCTTCAACGGCAATTTGGGTTATTCGACCCTGCATATGGGACAACCAGGCTGCTTCCTCACCCAGTTCACGGGTATGCAGGCTGACGCGCTGATCAACAGATGATAAACGTACCTGACAACGGCGCCGCTGGCCTTCTTTCATCACCCAAACCTGCTCAAACACCAGATCATTGAGCTGTAAACAGTGGCTATCATAAAACTCCCTGCCTGCCGCCAGTGCCAGCTCGATATAAGCTGCTGCCGGAAACAGCACCACCTCCCTCACTTGGTGATCCTGTAAATAGTGGTGGGGATATAGACCGATATCATTGGACCAACAGGGTTCGGGCTGCTCAATTCGAGTGCCCAACAAGGGATGTTCTGTGGGCAATAGCCGTCGGTTCATAGAATCGGCGCCTTCTTGCCAGTAACGTTCTCTTTGCCAGGGATATTGAGGGAGTGACACATGATGGTTGTCACCAGCGTAAACTCCCTGCCAATGAATACTATGGCCGCGAATGTAGAATTTAGAGAGGTTGGTTAACATTTCCCTGCGTTCGTCTTGCCTGCGACGAAGTGACGATACAACGCTGCCCTTTATCTGGTGGTGTGCCAAACATTCAATGATTGAACTCGACAGCACAGGGTGGGGGCTAAGCTCCAGAAAATGGCGGTAGCCATGTTCAAGCAATTGATGGGTAGCCTGAGCAAAGCGTACCGGCTCACGCACATTGCGCCACCAATAGGCATTATCATAAGCAAAACCTGACACCAAACCGCCTGTCACAGTCGAGTACAATGGCGCTGTCGGCTCAGTCAGTTTTAGATTCTCCAGTGAGGCGAGCAAATCTTCTGCCAGCGGTTCCATAAAGTGACTGTGGAAAGGTATATCAACCTGCAGAGGACGTGAGAATACACCATCTTCAAGCAATAAACGGTTCAGTGTCTCAATACAATCTGTATCACCAACAACGGTGACTGATGATGGACTATTCATTGCTGCTATCGAAACATCTTTGTCGAAACGTTCTTTAATACTTTGCGCTTTGTCGACACTTAGACCTGTTGCCAGCATACTCCCCTGACCCGATGTACGCTGCTGTAAGCTGGAGCGATGGTAAATAACTTGGGCGGCTTCCTCCAGGCTAAACATACCGGCAATATAGGCGGCGGCTACTTCGCCAGCACTGTGGCCAACAATAGCGGAAGGCTTTATACCCCAACTATTCCACAAGCGAGCTAAAGCCACCTGCAAGGCAAAATTTGCCGGTTGGGAGATAGCTGTCTCGGCCATACGCGAGTTGTCTTCTCCCTTCAGCATTTCCTCACAAAGTGACCAATCCCCATAGGGGGCGAGGGCCGCATCACAGCGTTCAATCCACTGGCGAAATACGGGTTCTGTTCGGTACAGCTCCTGTCCCATACCCCACCATTGTGGTCCCATCCCCGAAAAAACAAAAACAGGGTTTTCCTCAGACTCCCGCAAGGGCTCGGCTAAGCCTTCCAATACACCTTCAATCGGCAATCCCTGATGATATCCCTGTAGTTTACTGATCAACTGGTCGCGGTCCTCTACCACTAATGCCAGCCGATATGCATGGTGACTACGCCGACGCGCAGCCGCACGACAGTAGCTATCAAGAGGAATAGTTTGTCCCTGATTTTGTAGGGTGGAGAGATGTTCATTCAGCAGCAGCTGTAAAGCTACTTCATTACGAGCAGAAACCGTCAATAGATTGGGGCTGGTTTCTCTGACAGGTGTCTTATAGTTTTTTTCTTCCCTATCTGTGGGGGCCTGCTCAATCACTACATGAGCGTTGGCGCCACCAAAACCAAAGGAATTCACACCGACACGCCGGGGGACATCATCGTCTGGCCAGGGAACGGTTCGCGTGGGTACACTTAAATGATATTGAGACAATCCCAGTTTAGGGTTTTCAGTGTGAAAGTTAAGCATTGCCGGAATAACGCCGTGATAAGTCGTCAATGCCGCTTTAATCAATCCGGCAATACCAGCTGCTGCCTCCAGATGGCCAATATTGGTCTTGACTGAGCCCACATAACAGGGATTATCTGATTGACGATTCACGCCAAAAATTTTGCCCAATGCCGCCACTTCCAAGGGATCACCCACAGGCGTCCCAGTACCGTGAGCTTCAATATAGCGCATCTCACCTGGATCAATTCCCGCAACACGGTAAGTCTGCTCCAGCATTTGCACCTGAGCCTCAGAGTTGGGCATGGTCAGGCTGGCAGTGTGACCATCCTGATTAATGGCACTGCCTTTAATGACCGCATAAATACGATCCTGATCGCGCAACGCCGACTCAAGCGGCTTAAGCACCACAATACCCGCGCCTTCAGCACGCACGAACCCGTTAGCACTAATATCAAAGGTTTTGCAGCGGCCATCGGGCGATACCATGGATGCCGCGCTCATACCAATAGTTGCTTCGGGTTTAAGTAATGCATTGACTCCACCAGCCACAGCAATACTGGATTCACCAGATGCCAGATTTTGGCAAGCAAGATGAACAGCCGTCAGTGATGACGAGCAGGCTGTATCTATAGCAAGACTGGGACCTTTGAAATCAAAAAAGTAAGATAGGCGATTAGCGGCAATGGCCAAGGTGGTACCGGTATTGGTATGCGCATCAATAAATTCGCGATTATGTTGACATCGCTGAATCTCGGCATAATCCGTTGAGGTGATACCAATAAAAACACCAACCTTTTTGCCCCGTGTCTCTTCCAGAGTCAGACCGCCATCTTCCAACCCATTAAACGTTGCCTCCAATAAAATCCGCTGCTGAGGGTCCATCAATGCTGCTTCACGGGGTGATATTCCAAAAAAACCCGCATCGAAATCAGCAATATCTTTAACAAACCCACCTCGCACATTATTAACCGTTCCTGGTTCTTTAGCGGAATCACAACTGAAAAACTGTTTGCCATTCCAACGATCCTCTGGCACAAAACACGTCGCATCCTCACCCCTGAGCAACAGTTGCCAAAAAGCATTAACACTATCGGCCTTACCAGGAAAACGACACCCCATACCCACAATCGCAACTGGCATCATTGACAATTTTGATTCTTCAACTGCTTTAATCATCCGCACAGCAGTATTCGCAGATAGCTTATCGTACATATCAATACCTTAAAAATTTATAGTAAAACAACAGAAAAACTGTGCGTATTCAATCTATTGTTTTAAATCGATAGAAAGCACGCTGTTTATGTTTTATGGTTTCGGATAATAAGTGCAATTGTATAATGAGAAGAGCCAGCTGGTAGACTCCACGCCTCTCCCGACCAAGAGATGAAGCACTGATGAGTTACCACCAGCTGACCGAAGAAGAAAGATACCAGATTTACGTATTATTGAAAACAGAACATAACCAGAAGGAGATTGCGGCTTTGTTGGGGCGCTCACCTTCAACGATTAGCCGGGAATTGAAGCGTAACCGGGGTTTGAGG
>NZ_JAVAMR010000199.1:0-422 GCF_030731025.1 Microbulbifer sp. 2205BS26-8
TATGGGTGTCGGTGATCGTGTAGGCGGGGCACAGTTAGGCGCTGCCGGTGCCAGGGCCTCGGGGTATCTGGCGGATGCGAATATCAAGAATTACCTGGCTCGATCGCTGCACGAATCCGGCCAGCGTATAGGCGAAGCGTGGGCAACCTTTGGAATGTCCAAAGGCCCACAGTCTGGAGGATAAAGCAGTGGGAATTGAGAACTATATTGCCGCGTTCGGCAGGGCCAATCCCTCAAACCCTGGCGGCGGCATAGCTTACGGGCTCCAGGCCCGCAGGATGCAAAACCAGGAGCGCAGGGCCGATCAGGCGCGCCAGGATGCGCTGAACCAGCAAGAAAGGCAGGATGCTCTGTACCAACAGAAGCGAGAGGACGCCCTTGCGCACCAGAAAAGGCAACACGCAATGCAGGAGCGGGAGGCT
>NZ_JAVAMR010000200.1:0-412 GCF_030731025.1 Microbulbifer sp. 2205BS26-8
CATGGGTGTCGGTGATCGTGTAGGCGGGGCACAGTTAGGCGCTGCCGGTGCCAGGGCCTCGGGGTATCTGGCGAAGGGCAATATTAAAAGTGCATTAATGAATAACGCACTGGGCTCAATAGCGGATATAGGTTCTTCTTACTATTTCGGAAAGGGGCTTGGCTCCGCGGGAGGGGGATAAATGGCGACGGATATTTCAAGGTATGTTGCGCAGTTTGGCCGGGATGCGGGCCGGGGGATCAGCGAAGGGATCGCCCGTGGATACCGTACCGGGCTTAGAAACCGACTTGCGGAAACAGCGCGCCAGGATGCGCTGAACCAGCAAGAAAGGCAGGATGCTCTGTACCAACAGAAGCGAGAGGACGCCCTTGCGCACCAGAAAAGGCAACACGCAATGCAGGAGCGGGAAGCC
>NZ_JAVAMR010000201.1:0-405 GCF_030731025.1 Microbulbifer sp. 2205BS26-8
CCTGCTGGACGCCATTGCGCAACAGGCCCGCGAAGCCGGCATGCTCGGCGCCGCACTGCAATTTAAATGGGACCGCAGACCGCTGGGATTAACCTGGCCCACCAGTACAAACTATGCCGGCGGCACCAAATATTCCTTTAATGCCAGTGCCGGGCGCGGCTATCTGCACGTGCTGGCCAATGATGCCGAGGGCGGTGCCCGGGTGGGTCTGAACGGTGCCCAGGTCGGGGTAATGAGCGGACAGGATGGCGCTACCCAATGGTACAGCTTCCCGATCACGCTGGTGGCAGGTGCCAATGAGCTTTCCGTGTGGGCCAGTTCCAGTGACGGCGGCACTTATGGAGGGCTGGTGGTGACCCTCGGTGGCAGTGGTGACCCGGAGGCATTGCTGGATGCCTCCGTGGC
>NZ_JAVAMR010000202.1:0-403 GCF_030731025.1 Microbulbifer sp. 2205BS26-8
TGGGATTGTAAATACCATGTAGTGTTTATCCCAAAACGTAGAAGAAAGTTGATATATGGCAATCTGCGCAAGGGCTTGGGGGAGGTCTTCCATGGGTTGGCTGGTAGAAAGGGTTGCAAGATAGAAGAAGGACATTTAATGGCAGATCATGTGCATATGTGTATCAGTATCCCACCGAAGTATTCGGTATCGAATGTAGTAGGATATTTGAAAGGTAAAAGTGCCATTATGATAGCCAGGCGCTTTCTTTAAGGGGAAACAGAGAAAGTTTGCAGGAGAGCATTTTTGGGCGAGAGGCTATTTTGTCTCTACAGTAGGTCTGGATGAGGAACTGGTTAGAGCATATATCCGTAATCAAGAGCAGGAGGATGTTCGTCGAGATCAAATGATGCTGGGGCTATAG
>NZ_JAVAMR010000203.1:0-394 GCF_030731025.1 Microbulbifer sp. 2205BS26-8
CCATCCGATATGGCTATCCTCGGCGTGAAGGAGCGGTGTTGCCCGAGCCTCCGCCAGATTACGCGCTTGTCATACTCCCCAACGCCACCAAAGCTGCGCCAGCCCTGTGTTTGGTCGAAAGTTCTGGTATTGCCGCTAATATCGAGCATTACCTGGGGGACTCTAACCTCTTGCTGTTCAGTGGAGGGGGCCGACCTTACAACCCGAAGAGCAAACGACTCGTCAGGAGGGGTCCCGCCCCCGCCTCCGAGGTCAGCGTTTTCGTCGCCAGCGGTTGCGACCTCCATATCCAGCTGCAGCTTATGCACAATGAAGCGCTTACCATCGTTCTGTACTTGCGGGAACTGTATTTCCGAGATCAGCGGCTCGCCATCTTCCCGGTGGAAGTCCGGGC
>NZ_JAVAMR010000204.1:0-392 GCF_030731025.1 Microbulbifer sp. 2205BS26-8
CCCAGTCCGCCAGGGAACCGGCAAGCTGGTCGATTTTATTGAGCAGTGCCTGTCGTTGGGTATAGACCTCCTGCCATTTATTATCCCAGGTGCTGCGATTGATGGTGGTGACCGTGCCAGTATTGTCCCAGCCGGTGCCGCCGAGATAATCCGACAGGGCGGTAATGGCACCACTGTAGGCAGTTTTCTCGCTGGTGATACCGTAACGGTTCGCCTGGTTTTCAATGCCGGCCTGCTCTGCGAGCAGTTGGTGGTACTCGCGGATGGCCCGGGGTTTTTCCTCGGGATGCAGTTTGCTGTCCGAGGCAATATCGCTCAGATCCGCCAGCGCTGCAGTGGCATCAGCCTGGGCATCGTTAGCGGCGGCTTCGGCGGCGGAGGCCCTGGCATCG
>NZ_JAVAMR010000205.1:0-386 GCF_030731025.1 Microbulbifer sp. 2205BS26-8
TCCTCCTCTCTTCTTTTTTTCTCTTCATCGTCATCAAAGCCATACCTTGCCATATACCCAGTGGGATCCACCAGGCTCACGGGATTGTTCAGAACATAACTATACCGGTTCCAGCTCTGGCTGTAAGTGGGCGCCTGCACGATGGGGTCCGGGCTCAGGAACCGCCCCAGGGTCGGGTCGTAAATCCGCCCGTTCATATGGATCAGGCCAGTTCTGTCCAGGTGCTCGTGGCCAGTGTAGCCGCGCTTGCTGGTCACGTGTTGCACCGCGAGTAGCTCCAGCGTCTGCGCCAGCCCCAGATCCCCGCTCCAGTCTTCCTGGCGGCGGCTGCCATCGGGGTTAAAGGCGGTACTCAAAATCTCCAGGCCATCCGCATCGGTGATTTT
>NZ_JAVAMR010000206.1:0-374 GCF_030731025.1 Microbulbifer sp. 2205BS26-8
ATGGTCAGTGGCAAAGCTGGACGAAACCGTGGTCTGGCTCGACAACGAAGGCAGCGTCCGAATGTTGCAGGGAACTACTCCCATGCGCATCTCAACGCACGCCATAGAGTACGCCATTTCCCGGGGCCGGTGGCGGGATGCCTCCGCGTGGTCGTATACCCACGAGGGGCACCAGTTTTACGTTTTGACGATACCCGCACGGGAAAAGCTGCCAAACGCCAAGGGAGCTGGAACCTATGTCTATGACGCTGCAACGCAGCTCTGGCACCAGAGGAAAAGCTATGGCCGTGATTATTGGCGCGGCGGCTTCTATGCCAAAGCCTTTGGCATGCACATTGTCGGGGATATTGACTCGGGGCGTTTCTACGAAATGA
>NZ_JAVAMR010000207.1:0-374 GCF_030731025.1 Microbulbifer sp. 2205BS26-8
GTGGTCAGTGGCAAAGCTGGACGAAACCGTGGTCTGGCTCGACAACGAAGGCAGCGTCCGAATGCTGCAGGGAACTACTCCCATGCGCATCTCAACGCACGCTATAGAGTACGCCATTTCCCGGGGCCGGTGGCGGGATGCCTCCGCGTGGTCGTATACCCACGAGGGACACCAGTTTTACGTTTTGACGATACCCGCACGGGAAAAGCTGCCGAACGCCAAGGGAGCTGGAACCTATGTCTATGACGCTGCAACGCAGCTCTGGCACCAGAGGAAAAGCTATGGCCGTGACTATTGGCGCGGCGGCTTCTACGCAAAAGCCTTTGGCATGCACATTGTTGGGGATATTGACTCGGGGCGTTTCTACGAAATGC
>NZ_JAVAMR010000208.1:0-372 GCF_030731025.1 Microbulbifer sp. 2205BS26-8
ACAGGTCCATCTGCTGATCCTTGATACGATTTTCCATGTCGCCACGGGCACAGTAGAGCTTCCGGTAGAGTTCTTCAGCATCCCCTTCCAGATTGGTGGTAATGAAACGGGGGTTGGGACCACCACGGGTGTATTCTGCTTTGCCGATGACCCGCTGCGCCTGTTTCCAGGTGCCAGCGGCGTACTGGAAGTCCCTGAACAGGGTGACCTTGAAGGCACCATTGTTGGACCAGCGTCTTGCCAGCTCCAGGTAGCCGCTCAGTTTGCGCTCCAGCCGGTTGTTTCGAGCAATGCCAACGATGTACTTCACGTCATGGCGCCGGCACCAGTTCAGTATCCGGTGGCGGCAGAAGCCGCTGTCACCCCGGAAGA